>JACREV010000082.1 GCA_016218095.1 Deltaproteobacteria bacterium
CCCAGTTGAATAACTCCTGGAGCCTTGAGGACGAGAGGGCCTGCCCGTGGTACTTTTCAGCGGAGGCGGCAAGGTGCGCCGATAGAACGTCCCTTACGGCCGTGGTCCACCTGGATTTAAGCTCCTCGACCATGGAGGCGAGCTCGTTCAAGCCGCCCGCCTCCTTCCTCGCGGCGAGCTTCACCGGTCTCATCTCCTCGGCCTCGAGGAGGAGCGCGCCGAGCTTGTCCGTCGAGATGCGGACGGTCTCCGCGCCGATGCTCCTCTCCCTTAAAGTCTTTCTCCGGGGGTCGGCGGCAGCCGAAGGCGGAACGGGCGCGCTGTACCCTGCCCCTTTATGCTCGGGTTCGGGCCTCTGCGCGACCGGCGCGGAAGGCGCCTCTCCTGCCTCATCCCCATGCCCATCCTCCGCGCGTGCGCCGGGCCTGCCCGAGAGTATCCTTACCGTAGGGCCGCCGGACTCGAACCTCCCGAGCTCGCGAACGACCCTCATTACCCCGGAGAGGTCTACGGGCTCGCCCCCTCCCTCCATCGCCAGCAGCGTGGAGCGGATCATGTCGACGGCGAGATAGAGCACGTCGAAGAGCTCTCTCGAATACCCGACCCTCCTCTGCTTCCATGCCGCGAAGACCCCCTCGAGCGCCTGGCAAACGGACTCTATCCCCGAGACGTTTACGGCCCGGGCCGCGCCTTTAAGGCTGTGCGACTCCCTGTAGACGGTCTCCACCACCTCCATCTGGACCTCGATGGGGGGCATGCGCTCAAGCTCGACCAGCCCCGCCGAGATCATGGTGAGGTGCTCGGCGGCCTCTGTCTTGAAGGTCTGGAGGAGCCTTCTCCTGAACTCTATTTCCTTGCCGTCCATGCTCCCCGCTCGTTAAAACCTGTAGTGCTCAAGGAGAGTCTTGAGCCTCTGGCCGACCTCCTGGAGGTTGCGGACCGTCATCTCGACCTGCTTCGTGGAGGCCGCGTTCTGGGTGGTCGCCTGCTTTATGTTGTTCATGGCGAGGGCCACCTGGTCCATGCCGACGAGCTGCTGCTGGCTTGACGCCGCTATCTGCATGACGGCCTGCGACGCCTCTCCTATCGACGACGAAAGCGCGTTTATGGAATCCCCCGTGCCGGACGACTGCCGGACCGTCGATTCGACGGACTTACTGCCCCGCTCGGTCGCCATTACGGCCGCCCCGCTGGATTTCTGTATGTCGTTCAAGATCGTCCTCACCTGTTTCGTCGCCTGCTTCGACTGCTCCGAGAGGCTCTTTATCTCCTGCGCCACGACTATGAAGCCCTTGCCGTGCTCCCCGGCCTTCGAGGCCTCGATGGAGGCGTTGACGGCGAGAAGGTTCGCCTGCTCGGCGAGGTCGTCGACGGTCGCGATTATCTCGCTTATAGCCTGGTTGTGCTCCGAGAGCCGGATTATCGTCTCCGCGATGTATTCCATCTGCTCCTTTATCCTGCCTATGCCGTCTATCGTCTCTCCGACGAGCTTGGAGCCGGACTGCGAGACCTGGACCGCGTTCTGGGCGATCTCGGAGACGTGGCGCGCCTTCTGGGAAGAGACCGTCGCGGTCTGCTTTACCTCTTCTACCGTCGTGGTCGTCTCGGATACGGCTATGGCGGTCTGCTCGGTGCCGGAGGCGAGCTCGGCGGTCGTCGCCGCTATCTCGTTGGAGGAGGTGGCCAGCACGTTTACCGCTTCGGATATCTCTTTTGTCTGCTTTTTAAGCCTCTCTATCATCGTGCGGAAGGTCCTCACAAGCACGCCGACTTCGTCCTGCCTCTCCCCTCCGGGTATGGAGACGGCGAGGTCGCCGGAGGCGACCCTGCCGGCTATTTCGGAGACGTCCTTGAGCGGCTTGGCTATGACTGAATTGAGGGAGGCGGCGATGATCGCGCTCGCTACGACCGCTATGAGCCCGATGATGACGAAGATGGTGATGGAATCCCTGCCGCTCTTTTCGGAAGCGAGCAGGTTCGCGTTGGCCCTCTCCATGGCGTTCCTGCCGAGCTCGAGCGCGATCCTGTTCATGTTCTCGTGCCTTGAGGCCTGGACCCCGAGGGCGAGCCTCTTGGCCTCTTCGACCTTGCCTGAGTATATGAAGGGTATTATCTGAGAGTCGCGGGTCTCCCTGAAGGCGGAGTTGATCTTGCCGAGCTCCTCGAGCCTTGTGAGCAACGCGGGGTTGTCCCTGTTCCTCTCAAGGAGCCGGTTGAATATGGCGTCGAATTCAGTCGTGCTCTGCTTTATGGCCTGGTGCCAGAGGTCCTTGTCGGCGCGGGACCCCGCCCCCATCATGGTGAGGAGCGCGACCCTCACCTCGTCCCCCCTGTTCTCGAGCATGAGGATGTCCACGCCGTTCGAATAATCCGACCTGACTATCTGCCTCTGGGACCCCTGCATGACCGAGATGTTCCGTATCGCCGTTATTATCACGATTATGAGGAAGAGTATCACCACGCCGAAGCCGAGTATGAGCTTTGTGCGGGTCGAGAGATCTTGAAACCAGTTCATGCCTGCCTCCTGAAAAATTCGTTTTATTCTACAGTCTCGCGGACCACTATGGACTTGTCATCGAGGAGCCTGCCGGCGTCGAGGAGAACGAGACCCTCTCCTGTGACGCCCTTCAGGAACTCCTCCCTTATGCCGGTAAGGGTCGGGAGGGTCTTAAGGGAATTTGAGCGCACACGGCCCGAGCCAGAGACCTCGTCGGCCAGCACGCCGAACTCCATATCCTCGGAGCTCAATACTATGACCTTGTTGAGCTGCGTTATCCCCTTCTCCGGGAGCCCGAAGAGCCTTTTGATGTCGATGACGGAGAGTATCTGCCCGCGGAGGTTTATTATCCCGAGGACAAAGGGCGGGGTGCATGGCACGGGCGTAAGCTCGCTTATAGGTACGACCTCTCTGACCATCGAGGATTCGAAGGCATACCGCTCTGAGGCGAGCCTGAACTCGACGATTTCGATAAAGCCCTCTTCGACCCTTTCCCCGACCACGGCGGATAAAGCCTCGGCCCTTTTTAAAAGGAGCGCCTCCGCCTCGTCCCCGGTAAGCTCCCGGCCTTTGGAGAGCCGCTCACCGGCCTCCTCGACCTTTCGTTTCACCTCGTCCCAGTCTATGGGCGCGTTGCGGGGCTTTTTTCTCCTGTCTTTTTTCTGGCCGCTCAAAACGCCTTCTCCCTGGTTATCGAATCGATTATCTCGGAGAGCCTGCCGGCGGTGACGCCGTCGGACTCGGGGATCACTTCATCCGCGTCCATCTTCGAGGTCAATCGGAGCGCGTTCCTGTACTGCCTTACCGCGCCGTCGCCGTCCCCGAGCCTCACGAGCAGGTTCCCGAGGACGAAGTGCGCGAGCACGAAGTCGTGGTCGAGGTAGAGGGCTTTCCTCAGGGATTTGACGGCGTCCTCGGGCCGGCCCTGCTCCTGCAAGATGGTGGCAAGGAGGTAATGTCTCATCGGGTCCAGGTTGTCGGCGGCTATCGCCTTCTCGCACCACTCGGCCGCGAGGTCGAGCTGTCCCTGGTTGGCGTAGGCCCTGGCAAGGAGGCCTGTTGCCGGCTCATCCGTGCCTTTGACGGAGACGACGGATTCGAGTACGCGGGCCGCCTCGGCGTAGCGCCCCTCCTTGAGGAGCCGCTCGGCATCGGTCGTGGAGGACGTCTGCGGGGCAGGTCCGGCCGGCAGAGGCCGAGCGGCGGTCTCATCGCCGCGCCTCGACGGCCCTCCGGCCTCTTCCGTTACCGCCGGTCCGTCGGACCCGAGGGCCATCCCTCCGTTTTCGGCGCTATGCTTGAGGACCTGCCAGAGAGGCGGGCTCTTCGATTCGAACCGGTCTTTTGCGCCCTCCCCGGCATCCTTCCTGTAGACGGTCGTGTTGCCGAGGTTCATTACCTTGAACGGATACGATATCATCCGGAGCCCCTCGGTAGGGCTGAGAAACAGGTAACCCCCTTCGAGGAGCGAGTTATGGAAGCCGTGTATTACCCGGCCCGCTACCTCCGGGGAGAAGTACATGAGGACGTTCCTGCAGAGTATCATGTCCATGGCGCTGGTGTTGCTGAGGAGCGACGGGTAGGCGTCCTCCGCGAGGTTCAGGAAGGAGAAAGAGACCATCTGTCTTATCTCGGGGGTTATCTCGTAGAAGCCGTCCTTTTTCCTGAAGTACCCGTCCTTGAGCCATTGCGGTGTCCCCCTGAAGGACCATTCCGTGTATACGCCGTCGGAGGCCCTTTTAAGGGCCTTCGCGTTGATGTCGGTGCCTATTATCGTTACGTTCCAGCCCTTGAAGAGGTGAGACATCCTCTTCAGTAGTATCGCAATCGAGTAGGGCTCCTCGCCCGTTGAGCATCCCGCGGACCAGATGCGGAGCCGCGAGGCCTCCCTTCTCGAGGAGACGATAGCGGGGAGTATGGACTCCTCAAGGGCCTTGAAGCTGTCCGTGTCCCTGAAAAAATAGGTCTCGCCGACGGTAAGGTTGGCGGCAAGGGCCTCTATGTGATGCCTTGAGAGTGTCGCCGTGTTAAGCCACCTTATGAATTCGAGCGTGTCGGAAAAGCCGAAGTCCCGTGCCGCGGCCACAACGCCCCTTTCGAGGTCCGAGTACCTTTGTTCCGGGAAGTGCAGGCCCATGAGCGATGATATAAGGGCGCTTAACGAGGAGAGGACCTCTTTAGGGAGCTTGCATGACATAGGGCATTTTACATCCTGCCCAAGGCTTCATCAAGGGCTTTTTCTTCTTCGATCGAGAGAAATTTTTTCACATCATGGATGAACGCGACCCCGTCCTTTAGCTTGGCTACACCCTCGACGTGCGTTATCCCGGGGACTATCTCGCCGGGCCCGACGATATCCGACTCTTCGCAGAGAGAGACCCCCTCTACCCCGTCGACAGAGAGCGCGGCGGTCCTCCCGCCGGCCCTTACGAATATCAGGCAATCGGAGGGGCTGACCGCTTTTTTTATGAGATTGAAACGGAACCTCACGTCATATACCGGGATGAGCCTCCCGCGGATGTTGACGATGCCGAGTACGGCTTCGGGCG
>JACREV010000088.1 GCA_016218095.1 Deltaproteobacteria bacterium
CGCCGAGCCCCCACTTCTTTTTGATGAGAGAGGGCTTTCTCATATTAGGCTGGTTTACGCCCGTGGGGATATAGACGCTCTCCCTGCCGTACTTCTTTTTGATGTACTCCTTTTGCACGTTCGATACTACCGTAAGCACATGGGGGAACGCGACGGAGGGCGCCTCGGTGAATTTAAGGAAGAGCCTGCCGCCGAGCCCCCAGCGCGAGCGCTTCCACTCAAGGCCGTGCCCCTGGACGACGACCTTCCTACCCCGGAGCCTCGGCAGGAACGAGAAGACCGCCGGGCCGAAGGCGTGGAAGTGGACGATGTCGCAGTCGTGCTCCATGAGCTGTTTGACGGATGAGAAGAACGAGGCCGAGAGCTTCTGGAGCGATTTGGAGTTTATCGCGGGGACAGTCTTTATCTTCATCCCCCTGTAGACCCCGTCCGTAGTGCCGGCCCCCCTCATCGAGTAGACGACTACCTCATGGCCGCGCTTTACGAGCCGCGAGCCGACCTCCTCGGTATATTTTTCGATGCCCGCCCCGTAGGGCATGCCCTTTACGACCATGTAGACTATCTTCATAGCCGGGAATAGACCTCCATGAGCCTCTTGAGGTGCTCCTCGGAGTTGTTCTCGCGCTCGACCTTGTCTCTGGCGTTTCTTCCCATCTTTTCGACGAGCGAGGGCGAAGAAAGAAGATATCCTATCTTCTCGCGGAGCCCCTCGTAGTCGCCGTGCTTGAATAGCATCCCGGTCCTGCCCTCGGAGATCATCTCGGGCGTGCCGCCGAGATCAGAGCCTATGACGGGCTTTCCGAAGGCGAAGGACTCGAGTATCGACATCGGCGCGTTCTCGTGCCACTCGGAAGGGAATACGATGAAGGCCGCGCCCTTGAACATCTCCTTGAGCCCGTCTCCCGTCTTGTACCCCTCGAATGTCGCGTTCGCGATGCCGCTCTCTTTTGCGAACGCCTCGTACTCCTTCCTCATCGGCCCGTCGCCTACTATTTTAAGCTCCACGTCGAGCCCCTTTACTGCCTTGAGCATGGTGACCACGCCCTTCTCCTTCGAGAGCCTCCCGACATAGAGGATGTAGCCCTTGTCGGAGTAGACCGGCTCGAACTCGTCAATTTTTATGAAGTTCGGTATGTGGACGAGCTTTTTCTCGGGGAAGCCCGCCTCCAGGTGCTTCTTTAAAAGGAACTCGCTCGGAGAGATGAAACGGCTCACCCAGTCATACTTTCTAAACGCGCTCGCGAAGTATGATTCGACTGTATAGACGAGCGAAGAGATGAGCGACCCCTTGTGGCACCTGGACAATAAACAATTGTAGAAGGCCCCGTTGACGCATCTTGAGCAGACCGTCTCTCCCCGTATCATGAGGTAAGAGGGGCAGATGAGCTTGTAGTCGTGGAGGGTCATTACAAAGGGCACTTTTCTTGCCTTAGCCTCGTCGACAATCGATGTCGTGAGCCTGCCGTAGATATTGTGCCCGTGGACGATATCCGGATTGAAGGATTCGAGGAGTCCGGAGAACCCTCTCCGCGCCTCCCTCGAATAAACGAGTTTTGCGCTCGCAACGGCTTTTTTCGCCAGTCCCCCTTCGTATTTAAGCTCCGGCGCGAAGAAGCGCGAATAGGGCGAGGGGAAGTTCTTCTCAAAATGCATGGTGAAGGGGGCGACAGAGTGCCCGCCCTTTTTCAGCATCTCTATCTCGTCGAAGAAGACACGCTCGGAGCCCCGCGCATGTAGTAGAAATTGTTAGCGAATACGAACTTCATGGCGTCACTTCCATTGCGACATCGGGTTCCAGTATGCCTCGGCGGACCACCCGATGATATCGTCTATTATCGTCTTCTCCATCCTGTTCATGTGGAACCACGTCGTCGCTATCATCCCGAGCGGGGCCTCCTCGAGCCCGCCCGCGTATCTCGCAGACGAGAATATGTTCTTCTTCCTGTCCCACGTCGAGCCGAAGACCTTGAACCCTTTTTTCTGGAAGTACTTCATCGTGGAGAAATCGTTCGTGTCATAGTAATGGTAGTCGGCGATGACGACCTCCTTCGAGATGAGGCCGAGGGCCTTGTCAAACCCATCTGTCCCGTGGAGCTGTTTCCAGGACATCCTCCTGAACATGGAGGGGTGGAGGAACATGTCCCCCCAGATGATCGTCTTGACATTCTTCCTCTTCAGGTATTCCTGGACCCTGTTTATGTGGCGGGCGTAGGCCTCATGCGTTAATATCCTGTCCCCGTCCTTTACCTCGGGTTTTGTGGCCCAGTGGACGCCCCAGACCTCGTCGTGGCCTATGTGGAAGTACTCTGGGCTGAAGACGTCTGCAAGCTCGTCTATGAGGTCGAATACGATGGCGTAGACCTCATCCTTGTCCGGGTCGTATGTATGCGCATTCAGCATGAGGGCCGGGTGGGCGGTCTTGAAAAGGTCCTTCTGGTGCGTGAGGAGCTGTATCTCCGGGACGACATTGAGCCCGAGCGACCTTGAGTGGGCGACTATATCGTTCAGTGTCTCCATTGGCACCGCGCCCGGTCTTGCAAGCTCGGGGTGCGACCTGTAGACGACCATGTCGTCGGCCATTATGATGACGGTGTTGAATTTGAGGACCGCGGCCCTCGTGATGACCTCCTTCATGTAGGAGGAATCCGAGATGAGCGGCAGGTGCAGGGCCCTTATCCTTATGCCGGGGTAGTCCTCGACAGTCGCCTTCCTGAAATAAAACCCCTGGGGGTCTTTCTCGAGCGTGTTTACGAGGGTCCTCGCCCCGTAGAGCGCGCCAGCCTCCGACCCGGCTCGGAGTACCACCCGCCCGTCCTTGTGCGAGATTGCGTAGCCCTCCGGCCCGCGAACGTCGGTCTCCGGGACTATCTTTACGATTATCCCGCCGCCCTTGCCCTTAAACGCGTAACCTGTCTTTTTGAGGAGCTCGGATTTAAGGAACGCCGCGGCAGATGCGCACCTCTCGCACGCCTCTATCCCGGTCGAGGGGCCGACCCTCTTGCCTGCATCGAAGAGGCGGACGAGCTTCGGGGCCGGGACATCGACGGCGCGGGCAGTCCCCGTTGCCGCGATTAAAAGGAAAGCCGAGACGATGAAGGCGAATACTCTTCTCAAAAACCTCTCCTCGGTCCGAAGAAAGATACGCAGAGCCGGAAGGCCACGACTACAGGGTTTATGTAGCTCACCTTGAGGAACCGGTTTGTGAGGAAGTGTGTCGCGATGAACATGACGACGATGCTTGCAAAGAGCGCGACGCCTGAACCTGTAACGCCCCATAACGGTATGAAGGCGAAGTTGAGCGCGATGTTCGAGGAGGCCGAGATGACGACTGTAGCGGCGAGGAGGTCGGGCCTCTCCATGCCGTTTACTACGCTCCCGAGGAGCCTCACGAAAGGCGCGAGGAGCCCCCAGAGCCCGATGAGCCTCAAAACCGTCACGGCCTCTGTCCCGTTGTATTTCCCGGCGTATAGGAGGTCCAGTAGAGTCCCGGGGAAGGCGACGAGTATGACCGAGGCCGGGAAGAATATGACGAGCATATAGGCAAGGTACTTCTCGTATATCTCGCCCGCCCTCGCGTAGCCCCCTCCGCCCCGGCTCTCCCTTGAGGTGAGAGGGAATACTATCATGTTGAAGGCCTCGCCCATCATGTAGAAGAACTGAATGAAGACCATCGCCGCGCCGAATACCGCGACGGCAGTCGCGTCCATGAGTAGCCCGATTATCACGGGGCTCGACTGGTTGTATACGTTCATCCCGACGTTGTTGATGAGCGCGTGCTTCGAGAAGAAGAAGATCTTCTTCATCCACTCCGGGTCGACGCGGGAGGAGAGAGATACCTTGCCGAACATATGGACCCAGCCCTGCACGGAGTTGACCATGTAGACGGCGGATAACAGCAGTATCACGTTCCTCGCGGTGACGAGCGATTCCCTGAAGAGATAGAAACCGATGAGGAATATGACGAAGAGTGAGAGGTCGAGCGCGAACACGCGGCCGATCTCGAGCCGGGCGGTGAGATACTGCTTCGGCTGGTTGTTAAGGAGCATCGAGACCATGAGGATGGGGAGGAGCCGGAGGAGCTCGCCTACGCCGGCTCCCCCGAACCAATCGGACGCGAAGAACGAAAGGACGACGAGCGCGACGGTCGAGGCCGCCAAGAGGACGGCCTTGAAGACGAGCGAATTGAAGAGTATCGCCGGAGAATCGCCCTCCCCCCTCTCGGCGATGTACTTTATTATCGCTTGTCCCACGGCTACGTCGACCGACGAGACGAGTATGACCCTGAAGGACTCGGATAAGAGGAACGCGCCGAACTCCTCCTTGGGCAGCTGGCGTATTATGAGGATGCCGAATACCACGCCGAAGAGGCCTACGACGCCCTTGTCCATTATGGCGTAGAACCCCTTTACCCTCGTCGGAGAGCTGAACGCCCTCTTGAACCTGCTTGAGAGGTAATCCTTCATCTGCCCTTGATGCGGGTGTTGGCCGCAAGCAGCATGACCGACCCGTTGAATACCCTGGCGAAGAGCGTCTTCGAGACCTTGTAAGTGAGGACCCTCACCGGGTTTATTACTTTCCCGAGCTTCGAGATGTGCGGGTTATCAGGGTTGTCGACATTCTGGGAGATTATCTCGTAGGCGACGACTTCGAAGCCTGCGCCTCTCAAGAGCCCCGTGAGCGAGCTCATCTTGAAGTACTGTATGTGCCCGAGCTTCCTCCGGTTGTCCTCTCTCGTGTAACGCCCGGTCTTGTCGTTCGCCCAGTACCAGAGCGAGTCTTCCAGCGGGACCTTAATGACGAGGTGTCTGGCTACCTGGCTTAAGGCCCTTAAGACCTTTCCCGGGTCTTCGAGGTGCTCAAGGACGTCCATGAGCATGATGATGTCGGCCTTGCCTTCGCCAATGGGGAGAGACTCGATCCGGGCGTTCACGAAGTCCGCCTCCGGGTTATTTCTCCTCGCGGCCTCGAGCATGTCGAGGGAGATGTCGAGCCCTATGACCTTCGCGTCCGGATAGGCCTCGGCCATGCCCTTTGCGATGAGCCCGGCCCCGCACCCTATGTCGCAGATGACCCTGGGGGAGAGCCTCTCTCCGATGAGCTTTCTCACCTTCTCGATCTTCCAGGGGCTGTCCTCGACGTGGAGGGTCGTGTTTATCTTCGTATAGTCCTTCCTGTGGAAGTCCGAGATGCTCATGCTGAGGCCTTTCCGGGGGCGGGGTCTTCCGCCATCCCCTTTGAGAAGAGCAACCCTGCGAAGAGCCAGAAGTAGAAGCTCACAGCCCTGTAGGTGAACGCAGACCCCAGGACGGTCTCGACTATCATTATCACAATAAACCCGAGGAACATGAGGGATAAGGTCCTCGTCTCGGCGTCCTTGCCCGTCATAAGGAGCATTTTGCCCTGCTTTATGAACCTTGAGAGCATGACGATGAAGGCGAGGAGCCCGAAGAAACCTATCTGGGCGAAGATGTTGACGAAGCCTACGTCCGTGAGGAGCGCGAGCCGCTCGTCTGCAAAGTCAAGGCCGGATATCCTGTCGACCTCGACAAAGGCGGAGGTCCCGCTTGCGGTGCCGGTGACGTCGCTGCCTATGAGCCCGGGCCCGACCCCGAACCAGAAGAAGTCCCTCGCTATCCTGTATGTGACATATGTGAGTATGTAGAGCCTCGTCCTCTCAAGCGTGTGCGAGAGGTAATCCGGCGAGAACATGCCGATGAACCTCTCTATCGGGTTCGAGGTGACCTCCCCGGAGAGAGACCCGGCGAAGCCGTAATAGACGATGAGGAACGGCACGACCATGAGCGGGAGGCCGAGGAGGGCCGTTGTCTTCACCTTCCTGCCGCAGCGCCAGTTCATGTAGATGAAGGCCAGGTACATGGCCACCCAGCCCTTTCTGGAGAAGCTCGCCACAAGGACCATTGCGCCGAGTAGGATTGTCGCGGTCGTGACGAGCCCCTTGTCATTGCAGACATAGCGCCTCGCGAGCGGGAGGCACAGGAGCAAAGCTATGTAGTTGCCGTATACGCCGTACCGAAGTAGCGTGCCGCAGACCCGGAGCCCCTCTGAGCTCAGGGTGATGTCCTGGACCCTCAATATCTTCTCCCCGACGACGATGTCCTTTGGCCTGAAGAAGTCGTATACGTACTCGCCGCCGACCATCTGCACGAGCCCGGCGAATATCTGGAGGACGCCGCTCGCGATGAATATCGAGAGGAAGACCTTGAGGTCCTTTCTCGTGTAATCCGACTGGGTGATGATGAAGAAGAGGAAGACGTACCTGAAGACGCTCTTTACGCCGAGGGCCGCGACGGCCGGGGGCACGGAGTTCACGACCGTCGAGGCGAGGACCGCGCCCGCGAGCACGAATATGGGCAGATCGATCTTCGTCCTCCGCCAGCCGCGGCCGCGCAAGATGTTCTCTCCTACGACAACGACGAAGATGAGGAATATCGTCGCCTCGGCCCCGTACCTGAAGAGCGGATAGAGCTGGTCGGGCGCGTATTTGAGGAAGAGCTCCTCGAAGGGGAGGTACGCGGCGTAGCCCATGATAAAGGCCTTCCGGAACTTATATACTGCCGGGAAGGCGATGACGAAGGAGAGGGCCGCGCCTGCAACGGGGTTGGTCGTGATGAGGAACCCTATGGCGGATGACACGAGGACCGTAGCTGCGGCGAGGGTAACCACATACGGGCTTAAAGCCCGGGTCTCGGATGTACGGGTCCAGGTGTTTTCAGGCATTGCCTATATGGTCGAGCGCGAGCCCGAGGAGCATTGATGCGTTCCGTGTTACCTTTTCGCCCTCGGTGTCTCTCTTGAGCCCCGCCTCTTCGTGCCTTGCGGCGACGTCGATATAATGGAGCAGGACCTCGACGAGATAG
This sequence comes from Deltaproteobacteria bacterium, assembly GCA_016218095.1. Taxonomy (GTDB): domain Bacteria; phylum Desulfobacterota; class GWC2-55-46; order GWC2-55-46; family GWC2-55-46; genus GWB2-55-19. The sequence continues at coordinate 6,879 of JACREV010000088.1, forward strand.
AGCGACAGGAGCGCAAACGTATCATTCGCGCCTGTACCCGTCCTCTCTTCGTAAAGTCCCGTGAGTTTCGAGTATCTCTCAGCCTTAAGTTCCGCGAATATCCCTTTGGCGTCCCTGCCGGAGATGAGCGTTTCGCTGTGGAGGATGAAGTTGTAAATATCCCATAGAGGCGCCCGCATCGCCGCGAGCTCCCAGTCGAAGACAAAGAGCTCTTGTCCCTTGAGGTATACGTTCCACGGGGTAAAGTCGCCGTGGGAGAGTCCGAGTCGAAGGTCCTTGCCGTCGAGCGCCGCTCTGAGCCTCTTTATGCCGCCTTCAACGGCCTCGATGAGCTGTCTCTGGGTTCCTCTCGCGCCGGAGAGCCTTTTTAATGACGCCTCCGCGCGCGCGATGACTTGAGAGCCCTTTACGGCTATATTTGTTTTTTCAAAAAGCTCGGAGAGCGCGCTTGCGTGCCTCTCGTCGAGGACCCTCGCCACCTCTGAAAAACCGGCTGGAGGGGGCGTCTGGACGAGGACGGTGTCTCCTCCGCCGTCGATCGTGCCGAAGAATACGTGCACGGGGGTCTTCATCCGGGATAACTTTATCGACCCGAGCCCTTTCAACGCCTTTGATTCGTCCTCGACCCTCTTGCGTGCCTGGACGGTCGAGGCTATCTTCGCGTAAGCGATCGTCGCCGCCTGCCTGTCCATCACCTGGGCCGTGAACTTCTGGTAATAGCCGTTCGCGCCCGTGTATATGACGAGGTCTATCCCGTCTTCGTTCAGGACCCTTGAGAGGAACGCCTTAAGGACGCCGCCCGAGTGCCTGGAGTCCGCGCGCGCGGCGACGATTACCCTGTACGGAAAGACGAGCTCGGGCCTCCCTGCGATGTTCAGGGCTTTTGTTACTCGCCACGCCGTCTTTGCCTTGAGGCTCGAGGGTTTGACTATATTACCACAATTTCTTATGAGGTTCCTGTCATTAGGAAGGAGCCACCTGGGGTTCGAAAAAGACGGCATGACGATGTGGGACGAGAGAAGGTCAAAGCCCGCTTTCGAGAGCCTCTTTCGTACCGCCGCGTCGCTAAGCCTCGTGGAAGCGAGGATGAGGACCGATTCTGCCCCGTCGATGGAGCCGAGGCCGTTCAACGCGCCGCCCGATGGCTCGACGGCCCTTGCGCCCGCAGGAAGGTTCAGGCGAGCGGAGAGCCCCGCGTCAGTAACGACAGTAAGGTCTCCCCCCTCTGGCGCGAGATAAAGGCATCCACCGAGCCTCCTATCCATCGTTGCCCCGTTTGATCCTCTCCGCCATGAAAAAAGCGCATATCGCGATTATTTCCTGCTCGGTCTCCTCGATCGTCCTGCTCGTGTCGATGACGTGTCCGCCCTCAAGGGACTCGATCAGCCGCTTGTACTCCTCCTGCTGTCTGATTATCTCAGCCGCGGGGAGCTCCTGTTTTCTTTCAAGGAGCCTCTTTGGCGGCGCGTGGAGGTAGAATTTAAGGTCCGGGTCGGGTATGAGGCGTCCGAGCGCCCTCATGAGGGGCTTCGGCACAGAGAACCCGAACCTCTCAGGGTAGACCATGTGGTCGTAGTAGTACCTGTCGAAGAAGACGAGTCCGCCCCTCGACCACGCCGACTGGTACCTGACCCTCCCGGCGACGAAGTCGGCCCAGTAGTAGAGGAATTTAAGAAGGTACGCGAGCCGCGCCATGGATGACATGTTAACCGTGCGCAGCCCCGCGTCCTCGGGGCCGTTTTTTGGTCTCCCCTTTTTTCTGAACGGAGAGAGGTCTGCTATCCGGGGGAGCAGGAACGGCCTCCAGTAGAACTTCCTGAGTTTGCCGGAGGTGAAGCAGTCGCTGAACTTTTCGAGGAGCCTCGTCGATAGCGTCGTCTTCCCGCACCCGTCCGGGCCCATTACGACTATGAACAGCCCGGCGGGGGAGAATAGGCGCGCGACATTCGTCCACGCAAAGGACAAGAAGGCCTTCGCGACCCTCACGTTGTCCCTGATGAGCGCGTTGAGAATGGTCTGAAGCCTGTATAGCCCGGCGTATTTCTCTATCCCCTTCCAGTCCTTCCGGGATATCTTCGCTCGGAGGTCTCCTGCCCCGTCCCTTCCGACGGCCTCTTCGAGGATGAGCGCGAAGCGCCGTTCCTCCCTGAAGGAAAAGATCTTCTCCCTGTACTTGTCCTTTACCTTACCTGAGTGGAGGAGGGGATAGAGGAGGTGCATCGCGGTCTCCACAACCGGCTCGGCCACATGGAAGCCCCTGTACTTGACCCGCCCTTCGCCGATCCTCGCGGAGCGGACTATCGGCACAAAGGACGCCCAGGAGCATTCCGAGAGGACGTCTATATGGACGAACTCCATTTTGGGATATGTTTTATAGAAGAAGTTGTTCGATCCGTTGGCCAGCCGGTTGCGGAGATAGAGGGTAAGGCCGCACCTTTCGGCGGAGGCGTAGAGGACCAGCTCGAACGCCTTTACGTCGCTCGTCCAGACGTCGACGTCGTGGGAGGTGTATTCGGGGAGGCCTTCGTAGTTGCCGCAGACGCAGTAGGGCGGCCCGCTTCTCTCAAGTTCCGCGAAAAGGGTTTTGAGGAGAGCGCCAAGCGCGGTCTCCTTCGGGAGGCTCGAAGGTGTGTTCATCTCTCGGATGTCGGCAACCGGCGCACCGGGTCAGGGGTGAATTTTTGCGATGTTCGTCGCCTGCAGGCCCTTGTCCCCCTGGACGAGGTCAAACTCGAAGATAAGCTCCCTGCTCGGGAGGGACCCGATGTCTATGCCCGGCGCGAAGCTCGTCTCGTGGGCGAACGCGGTGCCGTAGGGCGAGTCCTGCCTCCTCGTGTCCGTTATCCAGAGCCCCGGGCCTATGCGCTGGAGGAACCTCATGAACCCGAAGTTCTTCGAGCGGTTGAAGGTGTAGCAGATGCCCCGGACCTTTGAGCCGGGCTCTCCCCAGAGTTTTTCCGGGTCGCCCTTGATCGGCAGGAGGTTCGGTATGAGATAGCCGGACATGAATAGGTCGACCTCGCGCTTCAGGTTCGAGGATACGTTCGTGAACGCCACGTCCTCGACCCTGCAACCCTTGTTCTGGAGGGCCCGCACGACCTGTATGAAGTCGCCGTCGCCGGTCGCCATCATGACCTTGTCGAGGTTCTCGGACTGCAAAAGGGCGTCGACGGCCATGTCGAGGTCGGCGTTCGCCTTGCCGAAGCGGTTGCCCGCCTCGTCAACGTACCAGGAGACGGTCTTCTCGATGACCTTGTAGCCGTAATCGCGCAAGGTCGAGTGGAAGTTGAAGGTGCGGTCCCGGTACTCGTGGTCTGTCCGCGCCCGCTCGTCGTCATAGGCTACGTAGGCGTTCAGCCTTATCGGCTCGCCGTTGTCCCTGCAGGCGAAGTCGCGGAGTACGTCGAACCGCATCCCGTAGCCGCCGTTACGCGTGATGTTTGCGACGTCGATATATAATCCTATCCTCTGTGCTTTCTTGTTCATGCGGTATCCTTCAATAAATTATTTTTTGAGGCTTGCCGTTCCGGGCGGATAATTGTAAGCGAGACCCGCCCGGGAGGCGTTTGAGATCAATAAATTTTGGCTACCTCCTATATGTCGAGGTTCGAGACCTCGAGGGCGTGCCTCTCGATGAACTCCCTCCTCGGCTCCACGACGTCTCCCATGAGCTTCGTGAATATCGCGTCTGCCTCTACGGCGTCCTCGACCTTCACCTGGAGGAGTATCCTCTTTTCCGGGTCCATCGTCGTCTCCCAGAGCTGTTCGGGGTTCATCTCTCCGAGACCCTTGTACCGCTGGATGCCGAGCCCCTTCTTGCCTATCTCGAGGATGCGGTCCATGAGGTCCTTGTAAGTCGGCGCCTCGGTCTCGTTGCCGTTATTGTCCTTGAGGGTGAAAGGCGGCTCCCCGGCTTCTTTTAGACCCCGGGCGAGGGTACGGAGGTCCTGGAACTCGGGGGAGTTGAACAGGTCCCTGTCTATCGAGGTCTCTATGGCGAGGCCGTTACGCCTCGAAGAGCATTTGACGCGGAAGGCGCCGTGCTCGGAATCGGCCTCTATGCCGAACTCGGCGGGCCTTGAGTCCGGGCGGACCGACCTTAAGTGCTTATCCAGCGTATCGATGAGGCCCTTGACGTCCCGCTCGCTCCGGAGAGATTCGATGTCGAACGAGCCGTGGAGCGCGAGCACGCCGATTATGTCGGAATCCCTGCCCCTCTTCTCTATCCTCAAGAGCGAGCGCTGGAGGCGGGCTATCCTTTTGAGCATCGAAAGGAGGGGTTTGCCCTGTACGGGGGACTTCTTCCCCTTCGGGGATACGGCGATGCCCTCCTCGGCGAGATCGAATATGAAGTCCTCGAGCGAGGATTCGTCCTTTATATAGCGCTCGTCCTTGCCCCTTTTTACCTTGAAGAGCGGGGGTTCCGCGATGTACAAGTGGCCGTTTTCGGCGAGCGACTTCATCTGCCTGTAGAAGAAGGTGAGGAGGAGCGTCCTTATGTGGCTGCCGTCGACGTCGGCGTCCGTCATGATGATGATGCGGTGGTAGCGGAGCTTTTCCGGGTTGAAGTCGTCGTTCCCGATCCCGCACCCGAGCGCCATGATGATCGTCCGTATCTCCTCGTTCGACAATACCTTGTCGAACCGGGCCTTCTCGACGTTCAATATCTTGCCCTTAAGGGGCAGTATCGCCTGGAAGCGCCTGTCTCTGCCCTGCTTCGCGGAGCCGCCCGCCGAATCTCCCTCGACTATGAATATCTCGCTAAGCGCCGGGTTCGTCTCCTGGCAGTCGGCGAGCTTGCCGGGTAGCGCGCTTGAGTCGAGCGCGCCCTTTCTCCTTATTATTTCCTTGGCCCTGCGGGCGGCTTCCCTCGCCCTCGCGCCGTCGACGGCCTTCTGTATTATCTTCTTGGCGACCGACGGGTTCTCTTCGAGGAACGCGGCGAGCTTGTCGTTCACGATCGACTTTACATACCCCTCGACATCGCTGTTGCCGAGTTTGGTCTTGGTCTGCCCCTCGAACTGCGGGTTCGGGAGCTTTACGCTTATGACGGCCGTGAGGCCCTCGCGGACGTCGTCGCCCTGGAGCGACTCCTTCACGTCCTTCAAGAGCCCCCTCGTTGAGGCGTAGTTGTTTATGCAGCGCGTCAACGCGGACTTGAAACCGACCATGTGCGTGCCGCCCTCGGTCGTGTTGATGTTGTTTGCGTAGGAAAAGATGTTTTCGTTGTAGGAGTCGTTCCACTGGAGGGCCATCTCCATCTGGATCGACTCCTTCTCTCCATTGATGTAGACGACCTTCGGGTGTATGGGGGCCTTGGACTTGTTCAGGTGCTCGACGAAGCTTACGATCCCGCCCTTGTACTGGAACTCGTGGAACTTGTCGTCAGAGCGCTCGTCCTTTATCGTGATGCGGATGCCGGCGTTAAGGAACGATAGCTCGCGCAGGCGCTGGCTCAAGGTGTCGAAACTGAACTCCGTCGTCTCGAATATGGTCCCGTCCGGCTTGAATGTGACGGTGGTGCCGGTCTTCTTGGTCTTGCCCTCGACGGACAAGGCCTTTACGGGTTTGCCGAAGGCGTACCTCTGGTGGAAGACCTGGCCGTCCCTCTTTATCTCGACCTCGAGCCACTCGGACAGGAAGTTGACGACCGTGACGCCGACGCCGTGGAGGCCGCCGGAGACCTTGTAGGCCTTGTTCTCGAACTTGCCGCCGGCGTGGAGCTCGGTCAATACGACCTCGACCGTCGGCTTCTTCTTCTCGGGGTGCATCTTTACGGGGATGCCCCTGCCGTCGTCTATTACCGTTACCGAGTTGTCCTCGTGGATAAGGACGTCTATGTTCTTGCAGAAGCCCGCGAGCGCTTCGTCGACGGAGTTGTCCACGACCTCGTAGACGAGGTGGTGCAAGCCCATGGACCCGGTAGAGCCTATGTACATGGCCGGGCGTTTCCTGACGGCCTCGAGCCCGCCCAATACCTTAATGGATTTTTCGTCGTAAGATGATGCGTTCACCGGGGCCTCGACAGTCTTTTCCTGGTCGTCTTTTTTCAACTTACGGACATCCTTTCATCTTGTATTTCTGGAGTTTTGACGGAGATGGAGACGGGGAAAACATATCTTTTAATGATATCATACCTGAGCGTGTTTTTCCAGCGGAAACCGGAGCGATTACAATGGGCGGCTTCGCCGGACGATGCCGGTACGCGATTGGGAAAGGCCGCTTTCGGAAATAAGCCGGTCTGGCCGGGTTGGGTGAAAGGAAAAAATGGGGTGGACGAGGGGTTTCGAACCCCCAGCCTCCGGAGTCACAGTCCAGCGCTCTAACCGTTGAGCTACGCCCACCATTCGGAAAGTTATCCTTATTTTTTAACACAAGGGCGGTTTTTGTGTCAATAAGAATCGGGATGGAGCACACATATATTGGTCTTTTTTCGGCCCTTATCGTACACAACAGGTTTTAACACTTTGCGCCCTGCCGGGCCCTTTTTGGGCATGGGATTCGCTCTCTTTCCGCCTCCCCCGCCCACTCGCTCGCCCCTTAGAGCGCTACGCGTCTAATCCTCCCCGGCTCGCTCGTCTCAGCCTCCCTTAGGATTCGCTCACCCATGCCCGGGATTTTTGAAAAACAAAGGACCGCAAAAAACGACCTTAAGGTAAATGCCCTCTGGTTTGGAGATTTTGTCCCCCTCTTTTTTAAAGAGGGGTTAGGGGAGATTATACGACCTCCGATTAGTCCGCCTTCTGCCACTTGTTTTCAGCCCCGCTTACGGGTTAATATTGTGAGTGCATGAAAACCATCCTCGGATTCATAAAAAACGGCGCAATCGCGGTCACGGTCAACAACAGGCTCGCCCGCAGGGTCTCCCGCGCCTACGACTCCCTCATGAAGAACGAGGGTGCGAAGGCATGGGAGACCCCGCTCGTCCTCCCCTTAAGCTCCTTTGCCGCAAGGCTCCGGGAGGAGTCCCGGCCCGACAAACCCCTCCTTTCAGGCACGAGGGCAGGCGCGCTCTGGGGAAGGATCGTCGAGGAGGACGGACTTAAGGGCCCGGCCCTCCTCAACCCGGAGGGCGTGGCAAGCACCTCCTTCGAGGCGTACTCGCTCCTGAAGGAGTACGGGATAAGGCTCCCCGCTGACGATATCTATCTGACCGATGAGGCCCGCGCCCTTAAAAGATGGGCCGCCATATACGACGCAGAGGTCGAGAGGCTCGGCTTTATCGAAGCCTCGTCACTTTTCGACGAGGTCATGAAATTTCTAAGGACAGGGCGCGTAAAGCCGCCCGAGAGGATCGTAATAGCCGGGTTCGACGAGTTCACCCCTGCCGAGTCCCGCCTGATGGCGGCCCTAAAGGGCGCGGGCTCTGACCTTGTCTTCTGGCCCGGCGACGATACATCGCCGAAAGGCGCGGTCACCATACGCCCGATGGAGGATGAAGAGAGCGAGGCGATAGAGGCCGCGCGCTGGATAAGGCGGCTGCCCGAGGACTCAACCGTCGGCGTCATAGCGCCGGACTTGAGAAAATACAGGGGTGTGATAGTAAGGGAGTTCGCCGCGGAATTGAACCCTCCCTCGGTCCTGCCGGGCTCGGAGGTCCACGAGGTCTTCAACATCTCCCTCGGACTCCCCTTGTACAACGACCCTCTCGTAAAATCCGCGCTCGATGTATTATCTATTGGGTTGAAGGACGAGGACCTCTACAAGCTCTCTTCGGTCATCCTCTCCCCTTACTTCGCCTCATCAATGGAAGAAAGACTCTCCTTCGCCTCCATAGACGCCGCCCTCAAAAAAGAGAACCGCCTCAAGGCGAGCCTTTTTGACTTGAGGACGCGGCTTGAGAGGGGAGGACGCCCAACCGCGCGGGTCGAGAGGTGGATAACGGCCCTAAGGTCGCATCAATCAAAGGACCGACCGTCCAAATGGGCGCTCCTCTTCGGCTCTCAATTGAAAGAGACGTGGCTTAAGGGTGTGAAGCTTTCAAGCGCCGAGCACCAGTCTCTGGAGGCGCTCAACAAGCTTTTAGAGGAGCTCTCGACGCTTGACGAGGTGCTCGGGCAGATGACCTTTAAAGAGGCGGCCTCAAGGCTCAAGCGCCTCGCCTCAGCTACCATCCATCAAGGCGAGGTCCCGGACTGCAGGGTCGAGGTGATGGGCCTCCTTGAGTCCGCCGGGCTAAAGTTCGACCATATCTGGCTCATGGGCGCGGACGAGTTCTCTCTCCCGAAGGCCCCGGCGCCTAACCCGTTCATACCGCTATTCATTCAAAAGGAGCATAACCTCCCGCTCTCCTCGCACGAACGCGAGCTTGAGTTCGCGCGCAGGACCCTGGAGAGGGTCTTAAGGAGCGCGCCTTTCATACAGGCGAGCTTCCCGAAGGTCATGGACGATAAAGAGTGCGACGTAAGCCCGCTTTTAAAAGGGCTCGGCGAGGCGGATGGGTCGGTCATCGCGTCGTCGGCGAGGCTTAAGGATATCGTCCGTTCAACCGGCGGCGCAGAGGCGTATGAAGACCCGGAGCTGATACCGGTCGATAATGCGGAGCTTGAGACGCTCTCTGGCGGTACGGCCGTCATCAAAGACCACTCTATATGCCCGTTCAGGGCCTTTGCCGTCCACAGGTTGAAGGCCGCAGAGGTCCCGGAGACGGAGCTCGGGATAGCCCCGATGAAGCGGGGGTCGATTTTGCACGAGGCGATGCGCGCCTTCTGGGAGAGGCTCAAGTCCTCCGACGGGCTTAAAACAGCGATAGACAAGCGCGAGCTCGAACAGGTCGTAAGGGAGGTCTCTCTCGAGGCGATAAAGGGCGTGGACGTCGCGCCCTTATCCGAAAAATTCCTCGATATGGAGCGGCAGAGGCTCGAAGCCCTCCTCCTCGACTGGGCGAAGGTCGAGGCGAAGAGGCCGGCTTTCCGGGTAAAGGCCGTGGAGCAGGAGACCGAGTTCGTCCTCTCGGGGCTAAAGCTCAAGGGGCGCATAGACAGGATAGACGATTCCGGGGGAGACGATGTCGTCGTCGATTACAAGACCGGGACAGTGAACAAGAGCGACTGGGCGACGACGAGGCCGCTCGACCCCCAGCTCCTCATATACAGCATGGCCGGAAGGTGCGGGGCCGTGGCCTTCGCAAGGCTTCTTCCGGGCGAGTGCAGGTTCGTGGGGGTCTCAAGCTCGGATAATATACTCCCCGGCGTAAAGGGCTTTGATAAGGACTCCCTCAGGGCAAAGGCCTGGCCCGATAAGGACTGGGAAGGGCTCATGGAGTTCTGGAAGACGGTGATCGAAGACCTCGCCAGAGGGTTCGTGTCAGGCGTCGTGGCCGTGGACCCGAACCCGGGCGCGAACGGCAAGGCCGACCCGTGCAAGCGGTGCGAGGTCTCCGCGCTCTGCAGGATAGCCGAGTTCGGGCCCCCGCGCGGCAACGGAGAGGAAAATGACGTCGAAGGAGAGAATGACGGTGAGTGATGCGCTCGTTGACAGGGAGGCGCGCGCGGAGGCGCTCGACCCCGCGCTCTCATTTCTCGTAGCGGCCCCCGCGGGGTCAGGTAAGACCGAGCTCCTCATGCAGAGGTTCTTGACGCTCCTCGCCCTGGTGGAGAAGCCCGAGGAGATACTCGCGCTCACGTTCACCCGAAAGGCCGCGGGCGAGATGCAAAGGCGCATTATCTCCGCCATAAGAAAGGCGCAAGATTGCGCCGAGCCCCTGGAGCCCCACGAGGCAAAGACGCTTGGACTAGCGAAGAAGGCGCTCGAGCGCGACCGCGCCCTCAATTGGGACCTCGTCAACAACCCGGGGAGGCTCAAGGTCCTCACAATCGATTCGCTCTGCTCGTCGATTGTGAGGCTGACTCCCATGCTCTCGCGGATCGGCGGGCTCTTGAATATCGCGGAGAACCCGGCAGAGCTCTACGAGGAGGCGGCGAAGAGGACGGTGCTTATGGCGGAGGACGACGGTCTTGCCGGAGAGGCCGTGAGAAAGGCCTTGAGGCACCTGGACAACTCCGTCGCCGCGCTAACCAAAAGGCTCGTCATAATGCTCGGCAGACGTGACCAGTGGCTCCGTCACATAAGGCGCGGGGCAGGGGAAGAGGAGTTGAAGGCCGTACTCGAAGGGTCTCTGAAAAGGCTCGTAGTCCACATCTTGACGGAGATAAGGGCGGCCCTTGGGGGAAAGGACCTAAGCGCGGTCTTCGCCGCCGCGCGCTACGCTTCCACCCACATGCCTGATGAGTCCAAAACCAATATGAATATAGGGGCGCTCGCAGGGATAAAGGCGCTCCCGGAGGCCTCGATCGAGGCGCTCCCGGTCTGGCGCGGGATCGCAGAGCTCTTATTGACCCAGAAGGGCGAGCTCAGAAGCGCCTATAACAAGACCACGGGTTTCCCGCTTGAAAAGAAAAAAGAGTGGCTTGGTTTAAAAGACGGCATCAAAGAGTTTCTTGATGCGGAGAGGGGTGATCTGCCTTTTATTGAAGCGCTCGGCAAGATTACCTCCCTCCCCGACCCCTCGTACGACAATGACGAGTGGGAGATACTCGACGCGCTCATGCTCCTCCTCCCGATATCCGAATCCAGGCTGACCGAGGTCTTCGCGGAAGAAGGCGCGGTAGACTTTCAGGCGGTCTCGATGGCGGCGATAGAGGCGCTCGGGGCGGAAGACGCGCCTTCGGACCTCATGCTCCTGCTCGACATGAGGCTCAAGCACATACTGGTCGACGAGTACCAGGATACATCGGCGACCCAATTGGGGCTCCTTAAGGCGCTCACGCGCGGCTGGACCGACAACGACGGCAGGACGCTCTTCGTAGTCGGAGACCCGATGCAGTCTATCTACCTCTTCAGGGAGGCGCAGGTAGGGCTCTTTATCGACGCGAAGGAACGGGGTGTGGGGGATGTAAGGCTCCGTCCTTTAAGGCTCCAGGCCAACTTCAGGTCGTTTGACAGTGTCGTGGACTGGGTGAACGGCGCGTTCGGACCGGCCTTCCCGGCGACTGAAGACGTCTTCACCGGCGCGGTATCGTACTCGCCGTCGGTCGCGATCAAGACCGGCGACGGCGCGGTCGAGGCGGCCCTTTACGAAGGCAGGAACGACGCGATGGAGGCCGGGCGCGTAGTCTCCATCATAAAATCGATAGAGAGGTCGGAATCCGTCGCGGTCCTATGCAGGTCGAGAAAGCACCTTGACGACACGATAGACCTCCTTAAGGCCGAAGGCATTCCGTTCAGGGCCGAGGCCTTTGACCCGCTCTCGGAGCGCGTCGTCGTCCGCGACCTCTCGATGCTTCTACGCGCGCTCAACCACCCCTACGACCGTGTCGCGTGGCTCTCGATCTTGCGCGCGCCGTGGTGCGGTCTGTCTCTCCCCGACATGCACGCGCTCTGCATGAACGACGGGGCAAGCCCGGTCTTGACGCTCATTAACGACGATGAAAGGCTCTCGAGGCTCTCAACGGACGGGCGCGAGAGGGTCTTTAGGATAAAGGAGAAGCTCTCGATGGCGCTTCCCCTCTGGGGAAGGAGGACGCCGAGGGAGGTATTGGAAGGGCTATGGATAGACCTCGGCGGCCCGGCATGCGTGGAGGACGCCTCCGGGATGGGGGACGCAGAGGAGTTTTTATCCCTTATAGAAGAGATGACCGTCGCCGGTGCGCTCGACCCCTTGAAAAAGCTCGATGAGAGGCTCTCGAGGCTCTATGCCGGGTCCGGGCCGATGGAGGCGAACGTCGACCTCATGACCATACACAAGGCCAAGGGTCTCGAGTTCGACCACGTGATACTCCCTGGGCTCGGGAGGTACGCCAAAGGGGAGGATAAGAAGCTGCTCCTCTGGATGGAGAGGGGAGACGACCTCCTCCTTGCGCCGGTCGAGAGGAAGAACGGGGCCGAGAGCCCCATATACGATTTCTTGAAGAAAATAAACCGCGAGAAGTCCGCGCATGAGGAAAAGAGGGTCTTCTATGTGGCGGCGACGCGCGCGAGGAAGAGGCTCTATCTCTCCGGCCACCTGAACGTGGACCGGAAAGACGGGACTCTTCTGCCTGACAGGAGGTCGCTCTTATCCGTCATCGACCACGCCCTCGGGCTCGATACGATAGCAAGCGCGGAGGCGAAAGAGGCCGAAGCCCCTCGGAGGCGCGCCTTGAAGAGGCTGCCCCTTTCGTGGGAGAGGGTAGAACCCGCCGCTCCGCTCGCTTCCGCCCTTCCGGCGCTTAAGGTAACGGCGCCGCCTGAGCCGGAGTTCTACTGGGCGGGCGAGTCCGCAAGACACCTCGGCACCGTCGTGCACCGGTATCTTTGCGAGATAGCGCGCTCTTCATTGGAAGGGTGGGATGAGAGGCGCTTAAGGGGAGAGTCGGCAAGGATGGTCTCGATGCTCCGGACCCTCGGGGTCCCGGCGAACGAGGCGCTCCGCATCGCGCCTCGCGCAGTCGATATACTCGGAAGGGCCTTAAAGGACGAGAGGGGGAGATGGATACTCGGGAGGCGCGAGGAGGGGAGGGTCGAGTGGCCCGTCTCCGGCGTAGTCAAGGGCGAGGTCGTACACGCCGTGATCGACAGGACGTTTGTGGATAATGGGGTGCGCTGGGTCATCGACTACAAGACCGGCGTGCACGAGGGCGGCTCGCTCGACGAGTTCCTCGAGAACGAGAAGAAGAGGTACGCGCCACAGCTCGAGCGGTACGCGGAGCTCGTCGGGTCCGGCGAAGCCGTCGTCAAAAAGGGCATCTATTACCCCGCGCTCGGGGCGTTCATGGAGTTGTGACTTCCTGCGGTCGGCCCCGCCCGATTAAGCGCTAAATATTTTCCGTTTTCCGTCGAAGAGTAAACTCAAGCGGGCGGCGCGGATCAGGAGGGCGCGGGACAGGGGAGGCGTCTTTAAACGGGGTCTTTCTTTAATTTTGAAACTCGTTTTCAAGACCCGCCCTTGCCTTTTTCCTTCATTTCTGGTAAGTTGCATGAAAATATCCGTCCACCTTTGAGACACGGGCCGTGACGGCGCGGCCCGGTTCCGCAACAAGACGGCGGGACAAAAACCGAAGGAGGTCTTGTATGAGGCGTACGGAAAAGGCGTTGTTGTTTCTCCTTTCGATCACCTGCGCTCTTGCGCTGGGGAGCTGTAGCGGAGGCGGCGACGGCGGCAGTAGCAGTGGAGGCGGCGAAGAGACCCCCGCGCCGACAGCCGAGGTCTCAGACGCGTTCCCCACAACACTTGCGGTCTCGTCTCCTTTCGAGCTTGTCTCGTCCGGGGCGTCCGTAAAATCTTCCGCCAAGGCGTTCACGTCAGGGTATTCGAGCATCACGTCCGAGATAAGCGCGATACTCTCCGGCACCTCCATCGCTTCCTGTACCTTCGACCCGCAGTCCTTCCTCGCTAAGCCCTCGAGGGCCGAGTGCTACGGCCCGACTATGGACTATGAGGACCACCCCGACGGGACGACACCCAATAATGGTCAACTCCCCTCGGGCGACATGGGGATATGGAAAGAGACCGAATCTACCGGAGAGGCCTGCGCCGCGGCTGAGCTCAACTCTCAGATGGAGGGGGTGAGCTTCCAGACGACCGCCGCGATGACGAGTGTCGCCGCGATGGTATGCACGGCCAACGTCAACGGCTCCTGGCCTCCGGCGGCGGGCGCGTCCATCGACCTGACGACGCTGGCGACCCCGATATCCGCGGTTAACGTCGTATTCAACACCGCCACCATCACGCTCGACTCGACCGGGACCGTCTGGGTATACGACCTCGACTTCGTCTACACCGACCCCTCGACCTCGACCCCGCACGATATCTCAGTCCAGCTCAGCCACGAGGACACTTCCACGGGAGGCAGGGGCAGGTTCACCTACGTCGCCGACGATACCTTTACGGGCGGCAACTGTTCGAGCTCGGACGTTACGCTTAACGGCTCGCTCGTCTACGACACCTCAGGGACCGACGTAGACCTCCAGTCGAGGTTAGGGTACTTCTGCGGCCACGGCTCCGCGGGCGTGGGTAGCGACGGGCTCGTCGACCCGTCCTACAAGTACCCGACGTACGCAACAGGCTGGGGGAACAACTTCAGCATATTCACCGCCAACTTCGATTCATCCACGCTCGCCGGGCAGTACTCGTACAGGTGGCAGGCCGGGCCGAACGACTCCAACAGCAGGGTCTTCAACATCGGCGTGAACGCGACGACCCCGCTCACCGGAGAGGCTTGGTTCGGCTTCGGCGAGCCCGTGACGGTGTCGAACGAGTGCATCGACGGCTTCTACTGCAGTTGGGCCGGTCCCGGGTTTACTCATACGATGTCGAACTACGCCCAGAGACAGCACGTGACGCTCAATGCGACGACGGGCCTTGTGGAGCCGACGAATTCGGCGGCGAGCGACATCACCTACGCGCCGACGAACGCCTGCACCTACGACGGGACCGGGTCGTTCAAGTACGACAGGGACCTGGACACGGACCTGACGGATGAGACCGCGGCGACGAACGTAGTGACCGATCCTGCGACGACCGGGCTTCTCTTCGACCTCTATGCCGCGCAAGACGTGGACGGCGACGGGAACGCGACGATGTGCGAGACCATTGCAGACAGGGGCATAAGCGCGCCGACAGCGCCAGCATATACCAACGCTTATACCGGCCCGGCGCACCCCTGACGGGCCTGTTTTTTTTCAGCCTCAGGCCGGGCCGCCCTTCGGGCGGCCCGGCTTTTTTTTGTCCCTTGAGCCGCGCCCTGGTGCTCCAGTATCCCCGGGAATCTGATAGAATCTATTTAAAACAGGTTTACTGATCAATAACTCAAGCGGGGGTGGATATGAAAAAGACGATCATCGGGTCCATGGCGCTTTCAATTGCGCTGTCAATCTCAGGCGCGGCCTTCGCCGCCGACGGCCCGGCCGTTTACAAGGCCAAGTGCGCCGCGTGCCACGGCGCGGATGGGCAGGGGACCGCGATGGCCCCGGCGTTCAAGGGTAGCGAATACATGAAGACCGCCAAGGACGCCGAAATAGCCGATGTCATAACAAAGGGCAGGGAGGGCGCGGCGAAGAAGTACAAGCAGTTCGCCATCGGGATGCCCAAGCAGGCTCTTGCGGAGGACGAGGTAAAGGCCGTGACGGACCACCTGAGGACGCTCGCGGCGAAGTAGTTTTTTTAAATACAAAAACAGAACGCCAGGCCTTCCGGCCTGGCGTTCTGTTTTTGATACTGGTTTTAATTCGATTTTGGCCTATTATGTTATCGGCCTTGCTTTCAACCGGTTTAGGTTTTGATTTTTATTTCCTCAACATAAATTCAATCGGCTCAGTCGTGCCGCCCTTTGCCCTTTCCCCGCTCCCATCTGCGCTCTTTTTCCCACTTCCGCCAGTTCTTTTTGAGCTGGCCATAGGGTATCTTTTCATGGCCGGGCGGGACTTTCCTGTAGTCAGGAGGGAGCCTTAAGAGCACACGGGGGACCTTTCCGATCTCTATGGCTACCCACGGGTCGCCGAACTCGGGAGCCCTGTACCATCTGCCCTTGTGCGGCCTCCACCAATAGCCGCGGTAGAAGAACGCGTCGTCATCGACATCAGGGGCGAAGTATATGTAAGTCCCCGGGATAACGACCACAGCGGGTGGAGGCGTCTTCACCACAACAGCTGGAGGTACTTTTATTCCTATATTTATATTAATTTCCGATTTCGCCGCCGAGGAAGTGAACAACAGCGTTATTACAGCAACGGCGAGCGCCAACGAGCCCTTTTTCATCCGTCCCTCTCGAGAGTCTTTTTATAAAAAAATATATCAGCGCGTACGCCACAAATCTGTAGCAAAAGCTACATCGGCCTGGTTTGAGGGCTCTCCAAAAGAAAAAGGAGTTAGCACATGTCGGCTAACTCCTTGATTTTACTGGCGCGCCTGGAGGGATTCGAACCCCCGGCCCACTGCTTAGAAGGCAGTTGCTCTATCCGACTGAGCTACAGGCGCATGAGATGAATGGTCGGGGCGAGAGGATTCGGCCTCGCTCGTCGGCTCCCGCCTCCTCACTCTGGCCGGGCCGCGTAGCTTACAGGGCGCCTCCCGGCGTCCTTCTTCCTCGCCCGCTCGGCGCTACGCGGCTTTCGAATCCTTTCATTTCTATTAAAACTGGTCGGGGCGAGAGGATTCGAACCTCCGACACCCTGCTCCCAAAGCAGGTGCGCTACCAGGCTGCGCTACGCCCCGTATTGAATAGATTTTATTAACATACAGGCAGGCTTATTGCAAGCCTTTTTAACCCGAGCCCCTGTTGCAGGGCTCCTCTTTAAACCGGAAATTTCTATTTAAAATAAGGGATTAAGGGCTGTTTTTGCCTTTAAAAACGGCAAAAGCCTATAAAGTGAGGTACTTAGAATTAGCTTGACAGTACGGCCTTTTTTGTATACTGTATACAATAACAGGCACTTTCCTGCACTCGGGCTGTCTTGCGGCTTCTTTCGGACCGCGCCTGGATTGCAGGACAGGCGGTCGGCACGTAATCCGTATCTCATGCGCGGGCCCATATTTATCCCCGGCCCGCATCTCAAGCCTGTTGCAAGTATAACATGTACTCTCCACTCCGCGGCGTGAAATAGCCGTTGCGGGTCTTGTCTCTTTTGGGCCGGGTATTTTCGGCCCTCGCAATAAAAAGATTCAGGCTACTTCTAAAAATTAGATATTTTTTCTGACACAGAGATCAGGAAAAAGAACAATTTTTAGAGGTAGCCTTCAGAAGGATATCCGGTTCCAGGGAGGTTAAATTGGCCCGTAAAAAGATAACGGTAGTCGGCGCCGGACACGTAGGGGCGCATACGGCCCTCTGGGTGGCCATCAAGGAGCTCGGGGATGTTGTCCTCCTCGACATAATCGAGGGCGTGCCGCAGGGCAAGTCCCTCGACCTCATGGAGGCCGCGCCGATTGAGAAGTTCGACTCCTTCGTAAGGGGAACGAACGACTACGCCGACACCGCGGGCTCGGACGTCGTCATCATCACCGCCGGGATCCCGAGAAAGCCGGGGATGTCCCGGAGCGACCTCATAAACACTAACGTAGGGATACTTAAGACCGTCGTCGAGGGGATAGTAAAGCACTCGCCGAACGCCCATCTCCTTATAGTCACGAACCCGCTCGACGTTATGGTATTCGCCGCGTGGAAGTTCAGCGGACTCCCGAGCCACAAGATTATGGGCCTATCAGGCGCGCTCGACGGGAGCAGGATGCGCTCGTTCATCGCGATGGAGCTCGGGGTCTCGATGCAGGACGTGCACGCGATGGTCATAGGCGGCCACGCCGACGAGATGGTCCCGCTCAAGAGCTACGCGACGGTCTCGGGGATACCCGTCGGACAGTTGCTGCCTGCGGATAAGGTCGACGCCATCATGGCGCGCACCAAAAAGGCGGGCGGCGAGATAGTCGCGCTTTTGAAGACCGGTAGCGCCTACTCGGCGCCATCGGCCGCGGTCGCCGAGATGTGCGAGGCTATCATAAAGGACAAGAAGAGGGTCATACCCTCTGCCGTCTACTGCGACGGACAGTACGGCGTAAAGGGCATGTTCATAGGCGTTCCGTCTGTCATCGGCGGCAACGGCGTGGAAAAGATAATCGAGATAAGGCTCGACGAGGGGGAAAAGGCCGCGTTCAACGCGTCGGTTGCGGCGGTCAAGGCCCTCATAGACGAGCTCAAGCTATAAGGGGTCTCCTTTGAGAAAGGTGTCCGCTGAAGAGATAACGAAGACGGTACGCGCGCTCTGCATAAGCGCGGCGTGCGACCTCGAGCCCGACGTCGTAGCGGCGGTCAAGGCCGCGGCAGGCAGGGAGGAATCCCCGCTCGGCAAAGAGGTCCTCGAACAGATAATCAACAACTTCGAGATAGCCGAAAGGGAGCGCCTCCCCATGTGCCAGGACACGGGGATCGCGGTCTTCTTCATAGAGGTCGGCAGAGAGGTCCAGCTGGGGTCGTCCCTCGAAGACGCGGTGAACGAAGGTGTGAGGCAGGGCTACAAGGACGGCTATCTTAGAAAGTCGGTCTGCCATCCTTTAAAGAGGACGAACACCGGGGACAACACACCGGCCATCATACACACGACGATCGTCGAAGGCGACAATGTAAAGATAAAGATAGCCCCCAAGGGCGCCGGCAGCGAGAACATGAGCAGGTTGAAGATGTTGAAACCCGCCGAAGGGGTCGAGGGGATCAAGAGTTTTGTAATAGAGACGGTATCTGTCGGCGGCGGGAACCCGTGCCCCCCCATAGTCGTTGGAGTCGGGGTCGGCGGGTCTTTCGATAAGTCGGCCTTGCTCGCCAAGAAGGCCTTGCTCAGGCCGGTCGGCACGCCGAACCCGGATAATGACCTCAATACGCTCGAAAAGGAACTGCTCGACTCCATTAACGCGCTCGGCATCGGCCCGATGGGCTTTGGCGGGACGACGACGGCGCTGGCTGTGCATATAGAGATCTACCCGTGCCATATAGCGAGCCTCCCCGTGGCGGTGAATATCCAGTGCCATGCGGATAGGCATAAAGAGGCGGTAATTTAATAGTTACTCCAATAAAGGTGTTGAAGCGATGTCTGAGCCAATTAAAATAGCCGCCCCTCTTACTGAAGATGTGATTGAAAAGCTCCGGGCAGGGGACAAGGTCCTTATTACCGGGGTCATCTACACGGCCAGGGACGCGGCGCACAAGAGGCTCATCGCGCTACTGGACGAGGGCAAGGCGCTGCCCTTTGACATCAAGGGGCAGTTTATCTACTATGTCGGGCCGACCCCGGCAAAGCCCGGCGCGGTCATCGGGTCAGCCGGGCCGACGACGAGCGGCAGGATGGACGCCTACACGCCGAGGCTCATAGAATTGGGGCTGAAGGGCATGATAGGCAAGGGGCAGAGGTCGAAGGAAGTGCTCGACGCCATAAGAAAGCACAAGGCAGTCTACATGGCGGC
>JACREV010000083.1 GCA_016218095.1 Deltaproteobacteria bacterium
AGGAGCTGGTCGGAGAGATGTCCGTCGACTGCGCCGCCGCCCCTCATGTATTTGAGGAACGCTTCCGTTGCCTCAACGCCGACCGCCTCGGCCCTCTTCCCGCGCGCGCCGAGGGCGGAAAAACCGGCCCTTGCATTTTCGAACTCGGCGAGTATGAACAGAAAAGTCCCCCGGCCCGGAGAGGGGGTGGAAATAACCCTCCCCTCGACCGGATAGCCTTTAAGCCTTTCTGAAGCGCTCTTGAGCTGTCTTCCGGCTATTTCATCGGGGAGGTTGGAGACGGACGATGTGATTGTCAGGCGGAGCAGCTCTCCGCGATCGAGGATGGTTACGGGTGAGAGCGCGCCGGATGGCTCGCCCCTCCACTCGACCACGCCGCCGCCTATGGGGTAAAAGCCCGCGAGCGGGCATTTGAAGTCAACCCTTCCGCCGAAGCGGCAGAGCGCGGGGAGATAGACCTCGCTTATGTAATCGGCGATAGGGGCCCAGGGCACATGTGTGCCGCCCCTGACCGTGACCTTCGAGGGGGTCTCGGCGAATAAAAGCGGGATGGAGATCGTCTGGAATACGAGGAGCGCAGAGCCCGCGCTCCCCCTCTCCTCGGCGACGTCGAAGGAGAAGGCGCCCGGCCTTATCATCCCGGGGCCGAAGGCGAGGTCGCCCGAGCCGATGTGGGCGCCCAGGGTCTTTGCGCCTGTTATCGCGGAGGCGGCCTTTATTGACGCCAGGTGCTGGGGCTTCAGCCCCGGCTCGCGCCGGTTCTTTCTGATATTGAAGATGCGGAAGGGGCGGGCCAAAACGCAGGAGAGCGTGAGGGCGGTGCGGAGTATCTGGCCGCCGCCTTCGCCCCAGCCCCCGTCTATTTCAATAGTAGTGTCTATATGCGAACGCAATGGATGTCTTTATACTGTATTGCGCTTCTCGGAAAATCCTCGACGTACAAAACAAGTACGCCTGCGGCCTTCCTCGTCGCAAGCCGAATCTAAAAGGCCATTTCTTGCGTTCGCGAAGCTATGGTGGAACGCAATAGATGTCTTTATGTTTCTTCGGAGAATACTGGCAAGCAAGCTACTTTAGAACTGGATTCCCGATAAAAACCTCGGGAATGACAAACTAAACAGTCATTCCCGCGAAAGCGGGAATCCAGCGTCTTATCTTATGCATAAAGTTTCCTATCAGAAGAGAAGGGAATTAAAGACATGCACACCGGGTCTAAAGCCCTATTTTGGTCTCTCTCCCACAAGCATCAGTAAGAACGCGATAAATGGCTTTAGTACAACGCAGTATAAAGCCATTTCTCGCGTTCTTGTCAGCTCTTCACCTTTTTTCCAAGCCTCTTCTCAACGCTCTTCATCTTTTCGTCCAGGCGGTCGAGCGGCTTGGAGGGCCTCAAGTCTATCTGGATGTGGGAGACCGCCCTCGGGGCCTTTTTCATGACCTCCTCGTGGCACTTCTTTATGAGGCCCATGCAGTCGTCCCAGGCGCCTTCTATTATGGTCCCCATGGCGTTGGCCTTGTATGGGATGCCGCTCTCGTCAACGAGCTTTACCACGCTCGCAATGGCCTCACCCATCGATTCGCCGGACCCGACAGGCACTATGCTGAACTCTACAAGCATTGGACGCCTCCTTTCAGGCTAAAGGTCGACACCGTCGATAAAAGCGCCGCAAAAAGGACAGGCGGATTCCTTGAGCAAGTTCTTCTTTACGGCAAACCCGTACCTCTCGACGAGGAGCTTCCCGCATTTATGGCAGAAGGTCGACTCCCCCTTCTCGCCTGGGATGTTGCCGGTATAGACGTACCGGAGCCCTTCGGCTATCCCGATATCCCTCGCGCGCGTTATGGTCTCCCTCGGGGTCGGAGGGAGATCGTGGAGCTTGTATGCCGGGTGGAAGGCGCTTATGTGCCAGGGCATCGTCTTGTCCGTCCCGGCTATCCATTTTGCTATTGCCTTAAGCTCATCGTCGCCGTCGTTCATCCCGGGTATCACGAGGGTCGTTATTTCCACCCATATCCCGAGCGAGCGCATGCGCTCCACGGCCTTCAATACCGGCGCGAGTGTCGCGCCGCAGACCTTCTTGTAGAACTGCTCGGAGAACGACTTTACGTCCACGTTCGCCGCGTCCAGCAACCCCTTCATCTCGTCGAGGCACTCAGGGGTCATGTACCCGTTGGTTACGAAGACGTTCTTGAGCCCCTTTTCCCTGGCGAGCACAGCCACGTCATACGCGTACTCGAAGAATATCGTCGGCTCGGTGTAGGTGTAGGAGACGGACGAGCACCCGGTCTCAACGGCCTCCGAGACGACCTCTTCCGCGGAGACCTCCTCGCCGAGTATCCGTTTCTGTTCGCGGGGCATCTGGGATATCTCGGAGTTCTGGCAATGGAGGCACCTGAAGTTGCAACCGACGGTAGCTATCGAATAAGAGGTCGAGCCCGGCTGGAAGTGGAACAACGGCTTTTTCTCGATGGGGTCGATGTGCTCGGCTATGAGCCTCCCGTATATGAGCGTATAGAGGGTGCCGCCCATGTTCTCGCGGACCCCGCAGACCCCCCGTTTTCCGTCGGCTATGTGGCATCGGAACTCGCAGAGGAAGCAATCGACATGGCCGGCTGTAGCGGTCCTGTAGAGCCTGGCTTCCTTCATGCGGCCCCTCCGGGGCCGCCCCTCACTCCTGCCCGGCCTTTACCCGGCGCAAAAAAAATCAGCGCATCCATACTACCCTTGCGAGCTTCGTGTCAGAGCTCCATTTGTAATCGACGGACCCGTGATAGGTCTTTTTCAATATCTGGCCTATGCGCTCCGCGAGCTTCTCGGTCGTTGTGCTGATCTCTATTCCGCCCTTCCTCTCCTTTATCTCGATTATCCTCTCCAAAGGGTTTATGTGCGCGGCAAGCTCTTCCTTGTTCCTTATGAGATTCAATATCTCGTCCTTGTGCTCGGCGAGGAACTCGCCCTCGAGGGTTATGAACCCCTCGGCGTAGTTGTCCTTGATCTTGAGGCAGGCCGGACAGAGGACCTTTTTCCTGGGGACCGCTCCGGCTTCGATCGGGACATTGTTCGGATGCATCCACCTCTTGTCGTGGTACACCGAGCGGCACTTTTTGCACTCGGAGGCGTCCGGGTATTCTTCTTTCAAGAGGTAGGGGTCGGTCGCGGTGTCTATGCGCTTTCTCCTCCCTATCCGCGCGCCGCCCGTCTTCGTCCGAGTCCCTGCCTTTGGTTTGAGCGTCTTTTTTGTCATATTTTCTTGAACCTCTCCTTTAGTTTTTCCATGATGAACGGGACAGCCGAATACTCGGGCCTGGAGCTCAAGTGAGGCTGGAAGGGGCCGTGCCTCCTTAAATATTCCGTAACCTCCCCGGCGAGCCTTCTGGCGCCGTCAAAGGCAGGGTCGTCGAACATGTCGTGCGGGCCTATGAGCCTGCCGTTCGTTATCTGGAAACCCGCGGCTATGACCCGCGGGGGGCCGTCGAAGCGTGTCGGGTTCGCCTCGTAGAAAGGTACCGGCATGAGAGGGCCGTTGTGCGAGTTCCTCATCCACCCCTCGACTAGGTGGGGGAACGAGAGCGCCTCCATCACCTCCCCGGTGGCGGGAAAACCCGCCTGGCACCTGAATATCGCTACAGGTGTCGACTCTTCCATGGCGGTCCCCCCCTTGACCCTGAACTTCGAAGAGGAGATGACGGCCGAGATATCGCAATCCGAGTTCCTGAATATGGTGTTGACGATGTACTTGCCTGTGGAGCCTATAAGGGCAAGGAGATAGTGGGCCTCCTTCGGGGCCGATAGCACGATCTCCCTCCCCTCGCCGCGCGCGAGCACCTTGAAGGAGAAGCCTTCGAGCATGATCGGGTCGAGGATAAGCCCGGAGGTATTGAACGGGTCGGCGAAGATCTTGTAAAGGGGCAGGTTCCAGGAGCCTATGGCGGCCTTGTTCGACATGAGGATGACAACGGGCTCGCTCGTCCTCTCTATGAACTCCATCTCCGCGGCGCCTGGGCCCATGCCCCGTAAAGACCCCGTGAAGGCCTCTCTGGAGAGCCCCTGCTCCGCGGCGTAGAGCTTAAGGCCCGCGGACTCCTCCCTGCAGGCTTGAAGCGTGTTCCAGACGAGTTCGTGCGTCTCCCTGTCGTTTACCCCGTTCCTGTGCGTGACGATCATCTCGATGTCGTCGCCGCAACGGAGCACATGGAAGTCCTCTATGAGCCCCTTTTCCCGCGAATTGTAGAGCCGCTCCTTGGCGGTGTCAAGCACCTCGGGGTGGGAGCTTATGTGCCCGACGAAACCGCCTATGTCGGCGGTGAAAACGCTAAGCGTCAGCTTTGATGCGCCTGCCATCCTTCAAGGTCTCCTTGCCGCCCAGGCAAGACATCCGGAATTGAGCCATGCGCGGAAAAGGGCAAGCGCAAGGACTTGAATCCAGCTGAGCCAGGAATATTTTTGTGAAGAGTGGCGGGGCCGGTCGTGAGCCGGCCCGCCCGGATAACAAAAGTGCGGCTTAAAGCGAATAAAGCCGCACCGGTTGAGTCTGTGACGTGGCTTATGTGCCGGTTTCCCTGGAAAGCCGCTCCTTCCCCTTATGATAGGCCTCCTTGCCCGCGTCAATAGCCGCCTGGAGGTCGTCTTTCTTGTCGTTAATGATCTGCCTGACCCTTCCGGCAGAATCGGAAACTTTATACCTGGCGTCCTGGTACTTGTCCTTTACCCAGTCACCGGCGTCATCAGCGCCTTCCCTTATCCGCCTCCTGGTGTCAGCCCCTGATCCCGGCGCGTATAGGAGGGCTATGCCTGCACCGACGACCCCGCCAACCAAAAACGCGAAGAGCGCGCTCCCTCTATTGGTTCCCATCGTCGCCACCTCCTTTTTTTTCTCTCCTGAAAAACCGTTTGAACCCCTCTTCGGCCCCGAAAAAAAAGCTTATTATTCCGATGAGCGGGCTTCTTATATTGTCTACGACCACCTCCGCAAGCCCCGTGACCTTGAGCCCGACGTCCTTTACCTTTGTAACGAGCTCTTCGACCTCGCCCAACTGGTCTCCGGCCTTTTTCACTATCACATTGATCGACTCTATCGTCCTCCTGCTCTCTGCCGTAAGCTCCTCGAGGGCCTGAAAGGTCCTTTTAAGCTGAAGAAGGGCCGGTACTACCGCGAGCACGAATATGAGAAAGGCGAGCGCGATTATGAGGATCGCAATGTCCGAAATGTCCGCAGTAATTGTCATCTTCCCTCCCCTTGAGTATAGCTTGTTATGCGTACCTGTCAAGGCTGGTAAAGACAGGGCGCGTCTGAAAACATTTTAAATCCGCTTACTTAAGAGGCCGTGGCCGCCCCCCCTCCCGATCCCCGGGCTTATGCGGCCGCTCGAGGCTTGAGTCCAGCATAAGTATATTCCTTTACTTCGGAGTTTCAAGGGATTTTATAAAGATTTTGTTGATTCCGGGGCCGGTTTGAGGATAAAAACCCACCAATACCGTCAACTTTTTCAGTTGACATATGTCAGGTACTTGGGTTATCCTATTAGAGACGGCCGCATCTGATTTGTCGGCTATATCTACTCCCTGTTGCACTTGATCCTGGCCGTTCTAATCTTCTCTTCATCCATCTTATCTTAATATAATAACCGGCGTATCGGCGATCCAACGAGCACCAAAAGAAGGGGACCGGGAGAATGCAAAAAATCAAGAGGATTTCAGCGCTTGCCCTGATATTCACCTTCCTAACCTTCTCTGTGGCCAGGGCCGAGGACGTGATGCAGCAGACGATGAGGGACGCGCTCTACGGCGGCGTTGTCGGGGCCCTCGTCGGCGCGGCGGTTCTTCTTCTTACCGACAACCCGGACGACCACTTAAGCTACATCCCGACAGGCGCGGGCATAGGCATCCTCGCAGGCGCGGCATACGGGGTCGCCACCTCCGGGATGATGATCACCTCTTCAGCCGCCGAGGTCGAGGACGGCAAGATCACCTTCAACATGCCTACGATCAAAAAGGAAAAGATATACGACGAGATAGCGAACAGGTACGAGGAGATCGAGCGGGTAGACCTCATAAGGGTCAAGTTCTGAGGATATTATAAAAACAGTTTGAATGGCCCCGCATTATGCGGGGCTTTTTTTTTGGCTTAAGCGGGCATGGCACGCTCTGCCGAAGAATTAATAAAGCGAGGCCCCTCTGAACGTTCAGAGGGGCCTCGCTTTTCAGCGGGATAGCCGGAGCCGCGGCGCGGAGTATCGGCCGGATTAAATCGAGACGGGCGGCGCGATGAGGCCCGTCGTCTCAGGGAGGCCCGCCATTATGTTCATGTTCTGTATCGCCTGGCCCGAGGCGCCTTTGACGAGGTTGTCTATGGCGGATACTATTATCGCCTTCCTTTTTTTCTCATCGACGAATACGCCCAGGTCGCAGTAGTTGGAGGTCCTCACCTGGCTTATGTCCGGGAACCTCCCTTCGTCCATCACTCGGACAAACGGCTCCTTTTCATAAAAGGCCTTGTACAGGGAGTGGACCTCTTTCATCGAAACACCCTTCGAGAGGTTCGCGTAGACGGTCGAGAGTATGCCCCTTGAGACCGGCAGGAGGTGAGGGGTGAATGTAATGGATACCCCGGCCCCGGCGATCGCCCCGAGCTCCTGTTCTATTTCAGGCGTATGCCTGTGCGAGCCGATCTTGTAGGCCTTGAAGCCAGGGGAGACCTCTACGAACGAGGTCTCTATCGCCGCCTGCCTCCCGGCGCCGGATACGCCGCTCTTGGAGTCTACTATTATGGAGGAGGCGTCAGAGAGCTTCTCTTTAAGGAGCGGGGCGAGCGCAAGTATCGCGCTCGTCGGATAGCACCCGGGGTTGGCCACAAGCCTCGCCCCTTTTATTTCCTTCCTCCGGAGCTCAGGGAGGCCGTAGACGGCTTCATTAAGGAGCGCGGGGCTAATGTGCTCCCCGTACCATGCCTCGTAGACTGAGAGGTCGTGGATGCGAAAATCCGCGCTCAAGTCGATTACGCGGGAGGACTCAAGGAGCGCGGGGACAGCCGCCTGCGAAGCGCCGTGCGGGAGCGCGCTAAAGGCGATATCGGCCTCGATGGACTTGAATCCCTCGGGGTCGCTGAACTTAAGCCCGTCGTAGAAGCCCGTGAGCGACGGGAAGACCTCCGTTACGGCCTTTCCCTTATACTGGCGCGAGGTGACCTCCGTTACCTTCGCGTCCGGGTGCAGGGCGAGGAGCCTCAGGAGCTCGAAGCCCGTGTAACCGCTCCCGCCCACTATCGCGACCTTGATCATCTGAGACCTCCTTTAAGGATACAAAATAAAAAAAGGGGAGACCTCGCGGCCTCCCCTTGGTTTTGATTTTTCGAACGGCCTGGACATCCTGTCACGCATTAGGCCTGCACACCCTGCCGGTCGGGCCGCGTGGCCCCCAAGCGCTTCAACCGTAGCAACGAAGCGCCCCGCCGCCGCCGTCCCAGTGAGATTACCTCTTGGAGAACTGGAACCTCTTCCTTGCGCCCTTCTGTCCGTACTTCTTTCTTTCCTTCATCCTCGGGTCCCTGGTAAGGAGGCCGGCCTTCTTTAGCACACCCCTCAAGGAGGCGTCGGAGACGAGGAGGGCCCTTGCTATCCCGTGCCTTACGGCCCCGGCCTGTCCGGACTCCCCGCCGCCGTCGACGTTTGCGACGACGTTGAACTTTCCGACGTTGTTGGTGAGCTCCAGGGGCTGTCTTACGATGCCCCTCAAGGTCTCGCGGCTGAAGAAGACCGAGTAGGCCTTCTCGTTAACGGTTATCTCGCCCGCGCCGGGGAGGAGTCTCACCCTCGCGACCGAAGTCTTGCGTCTGCCTACTGCGCTGAATACGTCTGCCATGCTATGTTACCCCCGGTAATGTTCGTGAAATCGGCTTATAATGAGATCGACTCGGGCGACTGCGCCTGGTGCGGGTGCGCTGTCCCGGAGTAGACCTTGAGCTTCTTGTACATGTCCCTGCCGAGCCTGCCCTTGGGGAGCATGCCCCAGACCGCCTTTTTAAGGGCGTCTTCGGGCTTTTCCTCGAGGACCTTGCCGAGCGACTTGGCCTTGAGGCCGTTCGGGTACATGGTGTGGTGGTAGTATATCTTGTCAGTGGACTTGTTCCCCGTGAAACCGACCTTTTCGGCGTTGACCACGACGACGAAGTCGCCGGTGTCGAGGTGCGGGGTGAAAGTCGGCTTGTGCTTGCCGCGTAGTATCGCGGCTATCTGTGTCGCGACCCTCCCGAGGGTCTTGCCGTTTACGTCCACGAGGTACCACTTTTTTGCGTTTGTGTCGATTTTCGGAATAAATGTCTTCATCTTTAAGTCCCCGGCTTTATTTTGAATATACAAAAATATATGATTTTCGGGATATTGTCAAGGTATTTCTGGGGAGGCTTCCGGGCAAGGGGAGGGGGGGTTATTTCTGGTGGCAGGTCCGGCATACGCCGCTTCCGGTGTTGCCGCCGACCCTTCTCAAGAAATTGCCGTCGGAGCAGTCTTCCCCGGCGACACACCATGTGATCACCCCGCCTTCATCGCTCCATGTCGGCTCGGCCTCGTCCCATGAGAGGTTCCTGAAGTGCGGGTCGTGGCATGATGAGCACTCGACCCTGCCGCCCCGGAGGAGGTCGGCTATCGTAGCGGTGTCGGAGATGAAGCCTTTAACCGCCCACCGGTTCTGGGCCATGTTGCCGTTGTAGGCGGTGGCCGCGGAAGATGCCATCTCGCTGGTAAGGCCTATCGAGTTGATTGTCGTGTTAGTGGCCCTCAAGCCCGCCCTGTCCGTGCTGTAGGTGACCGAGACAGGGTGGTCGTTAGTCAGGTCTAAGCCTACGATCAGCCTGGCCGCGAAGTCGACATCGGTAACCCACCCGCCTGAGCCGTGACAGGAGGTACAGGCGCCGGATGAGAAATGGTCGATGCTTGACACAAGGGTATACCCTCCGACAGGCATCCTGACTCTCCAGCTGAGGTCTGAACCTCCTGCGGTGACCCCGCCCTTGCCGGGCGCGTTTACGATATTGTCGAATGTCGTGACCCCGTCATGACAGCTAAGGCAGGCGAGCGTTGTAGAGCCTATGTCTGTATTATTTATCGTCGACCCGCCGATGGTCGTCCCGTAGGCCGTAAAAGAGGTCGGGGCCGAGGTGCCCCTGTTCCACATCGGCACGAGATTGCTTGCGGTATTGGAATGATGAGGGGTATGGCAGAATACGCAGATCTCGGTCGTGCCGTTCATGGTGACGACTTTCCCGATAGAGCCCATGTTGTGCCTCGTGCCGGAAATTCCGCTCGCCGCAACGCCTGCCGGGTAGTCGTTTACGCCTGCCGCGAAGGCCGGTGCTCCAATAAGGAGCGCGGCCGAGAGGAGAGGCAAGACCCTTTTCGTGATCTGTAGAATTCTGCCCATATAAGGCTTCCGAGGTGTTTTTTTCAAAAAAAATGCCGAAGAGGCCGCCCTTTCGGACGCCTTTCGGCGATCATAGCCTTTGGACCTTAAAACCGCCTTCAGTCTTAAGATTAAAACGGCCCCATTATAGTACCGGTATTAAAAAAAGTCAACATTTCATTAATAAAACATACCTGTACGGAAGTACAGGGGTGTGTTGCCAAGTATGAAGTAATTTTTATAAACTAATCGGGAGTATGCGCCGCCACCCCTCGTGTATATTTGACCTCCTTTGATACCTATGCTACATATCTCTCCATGGACGAAAAAGAGGCGAAGGCCGAGATAGACCGGCTCCGTAAAGAGATAGACTACCACAACTACCGCTACTACATACTCGACAACCCGGTCGTGACCGACGCAGAGTACGATAGATTGATGCGCTGTCTTGAAGGGCTCGAAAGGGACTTCCCGCGCCTTGTGACGCCGGACTCCCCGACCCAGCGCGTCGGCGCAAGACCGCTACCCGCCTTCGGCACCATCACCCACACCATCCCGATGCTCTCGCTTGCCAACGCGTTTACAAAAGAGGAGGCGATAGAGTTCGACGCACGGATAAAGAGGCACCTCAAGCTCAGCGAGGGCGAGAGTATCGAATACGCGGCTGAGCCGAAGATGGACGGCCTCGCAGTCGAGCTCGTCTACGAGGACGGGGTCTTCACAAAGGGCTCTACGCGGGGAGACGGGTATGTGGGCGAGGACGTCACGCAAAACCTGAGGACCGTAAGGTCGATACCCCTTAAGCTCAGGCACGACTCTATCAGGATACCGAGGTACATGGAGGCGAGGGGGGAGGTCTTCCTGCCCCTGGAGAGCTTCAAAAAGCTCAACAGGGAGAAGGAGGCGAAGGGGGAGGCGCCTTTCGCCAACCCCAGGAACGCCGCGGCAGGGTCTTTAAGACAGCTCGACCCCCGCATCACCGCCTCCCGCCCGCTCGACATATTCTGCTACGGGCTTGGCGCGTTCGATGGGCCGTCGTTTACGACGCATTTTGCCACGCTCGAGTTCATAAAAAAGACGGGCCTCAAGGTGAACCCTTTTGTGAAGGTCGTAAAGGGGATCGGCGAGGCGTTAAAGTACCACGACGAGATGGAGGAGAAGAGGGAGTCTTTGAACTACGAGCTCGACGGCGTGGTATTGAAGGTGAACAGGCTCGATTTACAGGAGAGGCTCGGGGTCATAACGCGCTCTCCCCGGTGGGCGCTCGCGTACAAGTTCGCGCCGAAGCAGGAGGCGACGCGCGTAAGGGAGATATTCGTAGGCGTCGGAAGGACCGGGGCTTTGACGCCCGTTGCGTTTTTGGAGCCGGTTTCCGTCGGCGGCGTGACGATAGAGCGTGCGACCCTCCATAACGAGGACGAGGTGAGGAGGAAGGACGTCCGCCCCGGCGACTACGTTATAGTCCAGAGGGCAGGGGACGTCATACCCGAGGTCGCCGAGGTGCTCAAAGACAAAAGGCCCGCTAAGGGGCTCCCCGAGTTCCGGATGCCTGACAAGTGCCCGGAGTGCTCGTCCATGGTCGAAAGGATCGGCGCGATCCACTACTGCACAGGCGGGCTCTTATGCCCTGCCCAGCTGAAGGAGTCGATAAGGCACTTCGCGTCAAAAAGGGCGTTTGACATAGAAGGGCTTGGGGCGATGC
The DNA here is from genome assembly GCA_016218095.1 of Deltaproteobacteria bacterium. Classification (GTDB taxonomy): domain Bacteria; phylum Desulfobacterota; class GWC2-55-46; order GWC2-55-46; family GWC2-55-46; genus GWB2-55-19. Next base: position 11,097 of record JACREV010000083.1, read on the forward strand.
ACGTCGACCAGTTCGTGGAGAGCTCTCTTGTAAAGGACGTTGCCGACATTTTTTTGCTTACGAAGGACGGCCTCCTCTCGCTTGAGAGGTGGGGAGAGAAGTCCGCAGAGAACCTTATTGGCGCGATAGAGAAGTCGAAACACCCCACGCTTGAGCGGCTCATCTACGCGCTCGGGATAAAGCAAGTCGGCGAGCACATGGCGCGGGTCCTTGCCGAGAAGTTCGGGGACATACACGCCCTCGCCAGGGCTGCGAAAGAGGAGCTCGAAGAGACATACGAGATAGGGCCCGAGACGGCGACATCCATCGTGGACTTCTTCGCGGAAA
>JACREV010000012.1 GCA_016218095.1 Deltaproteobacteria bacterium
AAGACCATATTCGAGATAGCCGCAAGTGTTGCCGTAATAGCCGTAATAGTCGCGGTAAGCGCCCTGAACCTCGTCGCGTAAGGCAAGGGCGCCTTACTCGTCCCAATCAAAAGGCTCGTAGAGACCTTCTTCCCTCCGCCTTGTAGCGGTCTTTGACTTGTAGCTCCCCCTCTTCACCTTGAGGCCTTTTCTCTTCAATATCTTTTTTATGTAGTCGATGTGCGGGCACGGCGGGTAGTGGCCGTTGTCGGTGACGATGCACGAAGCGAGGTGTATTACTATCTCGTCCTTTTCGACCTCAGCCTTTTTCTTCGCCCTCTTTATGAGGTTCGCGGCTACCCTGCTTATGCGCCGACCCGGGCACCCGCCGCAGTTGAAGGGGACGAGCATTATCTTTTCGTTCTCCTTGTACCTCGCGAACGCGTCAATCCTCTCCGCAAACGAGTTAACGCACCCGAAGCCGCTGCACCTCTCGCGCGCGAAGTCGCACTGGATGACGCCTATTATCCTGACTTTCCCTTCCATATCACCTTTCTGAAAATAGCCTGTAGCCGAATATTACGGCGAGGGCAAAACCGACGTCGCTTAAGACCGGGAGTCCCAGAAAACGTACCGCCTCAGGCCCGGAATATACCGCGACCATCGAGCCCCCGACGACTAGCGAGGCGACGATGATGCCGCCGCTGATCCGCTTGCCGACGTTTTTGAGCTCCTCAGTGACGTTCTCGAGCCTGTGGTGGACGAAGCCGATTCTAAGCTCCTCGCGTAGCGCCCTTCTTAAGAGCGTATGCGCCTGCAGGGGCAACTCCAGCGCCGCTCCGGCAAGCTCCTCGATGCCATCCCTCCCCCTCTCCAGTATCTGCTTCGGGGAGAACTTCTCCTTCGCCATCCACTTGTAGATGAGGGGCTTGGCGACCTCCCACATGTTCACGTCCGGGTACAGTTGCCTCCCCACGCCCTCGATGATGACCATCGATTTCTGAAGGAGGAGGAGGTTCGGCTGAAGGGTCATGTTGAATTTGCGCGCCGTCTGGATGAGCTTCATTAAGAGGCCGGGGATGTCGATATCCTCGAGCGATTTACCGAATATCGGCTCCGAGATGTCCCGGAGCGCTTCCTCGAACTCGGCGAGGCTGACGTCGTCGCCTATGAGCCCCATCTCCCTGTGGACGGCCGCCATCCTCGTGTAGTCGCCGCGCACAAGGTGGAAAAGCATGGAGGCGAGGTACTTTCTCAAGTCCCGGTCGAGCCTGCCTATGATGCCGAAGTCCAGATATATGATCACCCCGTCGTCACGGACGAAGATGTTGCCGGGGTGGAGGTCGGCGTGGAATACCCCGAACTCGAATACCTGCTTGAAGAATATCTCTATGCCGCGTATGGCGATGGGCCTGACGTCCAACCCCTTTGACCTTAACTTTTCGACCTCGTCTATCGGGGTGCCGTAGATGCGCTCCATCGTAAGCACTTCAGGGGTCGTATAGTCCCAATAGACCAGAGGTATCTGTATCGTCGGGTCGCCCTTGAAAAGATTATAGAAGCGGTTGACGTTGACGCCCTCGATGGACAGGTCCTGCTCGTTCTTGATGACGCGCTCGAACTCGGCTACGACCTCTTTCGGGCGGTACCTGCGCGAGGCCGGGACATACTTATCCAGCAACCCCGCGACCGTATTCATGACCGACATGTCGGATTCTATTATGCGGTCGATGCCTGGGCGCTTCACCTTGACGGCTACCTTCGTGCCGTCCTGAAGCTCCGCGTAATGGACCTGCGCGATCGAGGCCGAGGCGACCGGGGTCTGGCTGAACGAGCTGAACCTGGATGATAGCGGGGCCTTGAGAGACGATTCTATCACCGCCTTCACGTCCTCGAACGGAATGGGCGTGACCATGTCCTGGAGTTTCTTGAACTCCTCGACCCATTCGGAAGGCAAAAGGTCCGCCCTCGTCGAGGCTATCTGCCCGAGCTTTATGTAGGTGGGGCCGAGCTCCTCCAGGACCATCCGTATCCGCTCCGGGACAGAGAGCCCCTCGGTCTTTTTCTTGGATACGAAGATGCGCTCGATGTGCGCGAGCGCGCGCGGGAACAGGTGGAGCTCGGAGACGAGCCCGCCGAAGCCGTACCTGATGAGAGTTACCGCTATCTCGTTGATGCGGCGGATGTTTTTGAAGGTGGTGTTGGCCATTTAAAGTGTGTTTGGACCTTGGTCTCCGGTAATCAGACTACATCCCCTTGTATGAGGAGTAAGGTCGGAAAAAGATTTCACCCTCCCCTCAATCCCCTCCCGTCAAGGGAGGGGAGGTTTTAAATCAAGCCCGTAGCTTCTTCGGGGGTGTTCATTTCTCAGAAAAATTGCTGGTTACTTCGCGAGCCTCGCTTCCAGCTCCTCTACCCTTTTCTCCAATTTATCGACCTTCTCCCTCGCGATCCTCGCCATTTCCTTCACTATGTCGATGTCGTCCTGCGAGGCGACATTGAGCTTCTCGAATACCTTTCCCGACGACGAGGAGACCTCCTTTTCGAGCTTCTCCTTGCCCGCCTTGACAAATGCGAGGAACTCTTTCAGGGCGACGACACCGTCTTCGACGAGCTTGTTCTCGACAGCCTGCCTCGGAGGGAGGGACTCTCCGGAAGGCGCGCCTGTTGCCTCCGGCTTTCCGCCGGAGCGCTCATCCGTTCCCTGCTTCCCAGCTCGCTGGAGCTCGTCGAGCATCTCTCTCGCCTTCTTCTCAAGACCCATGCCGATGAGTATTGCCTTATCAAGAATATCAGCCATAGCTTGCCTCCTTCTATTAGGGCAGAGCGTCATAATGTCGCATACCTGCGTTGCTCCTCGGCTCGTCACTGCGGCGTACAAAAAGTACGCCTCCCTCCTCGCCTTCGTCGCGCCTTGGTCTGCTCGTTCTGACACTCTGCATGAAACTGATTTGTCCATGCCTTACGAATTACTCAATAAACCTCGCAATTCGATTACAGCTTCTGGCTCAACTCCCTCGCCCTCTCCATATAGTCCTTGCCCGCCGAGCCCGAGTACCACCCGTTGCAGAATCGGCCTCCAAGCGCCTTTAATTCGGCGAGCCCCTCGTCCGGGCCGAGGCGCCCTTCTATCCTCTGCCTGAATACCCCGGTTATCGTCTTCGTCCCTTCCTTCTGAGGAGAGACGCGTAGCGCCCTCACGCCTATCTCGTTCAAGTCCTCGACGGACTCAACGAGCGTGTAGACGTCCGCGCTTAAAAGAGAAGTCCCGTTTACCGTGAAGACCGGCCCCCCGTCCACGGTCTTAAGCTCCATGCCGTCCGGGTATTTGGCGCAGTGGTGCCTGCACTCGGTCTTCGATAAGCCGTACGCCCTCGACGTATAGCACCGCCAGGAGAATGCGAGCGGGACCTTGCCGTGGGCGAACGCCTCGCCGTATATGTTCGTCTCTTTTATCGCGTATGCCATCGACTCCCTTGAGAGCTCTACCGGGAATGTGACGCGCGCCACCCCAATGGATTTGAGGAACTCAATAGACGGCGCGTTGTAGGATGTGATGTGCGGGCCCGCGAAGACCTCTTTTGCTGAGGCATCGACGATGTTCAGGACCGAGATGTCATTGGCCTCAATCGACCCGTGGAGGCCGACGAGCCTCCGGGTGAAGGAGAGCTCGTCCTCGTTAGATACGACCGCGAGGGATGAGAGCGTCACCTTCTTTCCGGCGGATTCGAGCTTCCTGATGATGGAGGCCACGTCGTCGAGGTCGAGCCCGAGCTTCTTCGTGCAGACGACCTCGCCGACATAGACGCGGTCGACTGGAAGGTCAGCGGCCTCGTCGTAGAACCTCAATACCTCGTCGCGCTTCCAATCGAACAATATGGGGCCGAGCGTGAGCTCCATCCTCTCAATGCGCCTTTCCTGATTGAAAGTGAATTACCGCGGGCTAAAGCCCGCGGTTTCTGACCTGCTGGCATAATCTGGCCATGATTATTTCTGCTGGTTCCGGATGTACTTCTTTAAAACTTCCTCGTCAATTTGCCCTATACTCTCGGCAAAATAGCCATC
>JACREV010000089.1 GCA_016218095.1 Deltaproteobacteria bacterium
CCATAAGAAAGAGGTCGTCCATTTCGAGAAGGCCGGCAAGTCCGCCGGCAGGCGCCTTACCCTCTGGATAATACTCATGATAATAGCCGGGCTCGCCATAGGCTCGGCGATAGGCATAGTCTGGTTCAGGAAAGACAAGGCAGGGGAGAGCGCGCCGGAGATCATAAAAGAGAACGCGGTCGTGCCACAAAGGCCCTCTCCCATAGAGGCGAACGCGCCCATAGACTCGTCTGCCCCTCTGGAGGCCTCGACCCCGGTGAAATAGTTTCCGGTCTATAATCATTTATCCGTCTCGTCCGGTATGACGGATGAGACGGCCGCGTCATTGAAGAAGGTCTAAGGCCCTTAAACTTTTTTCGGAGATCCCATGTCGGTAAACGTAAACCTGTTTGATGAGGTGCTCGCTAACCTGGAGAGCGCGAACAAGCACCTGAACCTCCACCCCAACGTCTACCAGAGGCTCCGGGTCCCGAGGCGCTCGCTCATAGTCTCGATCCCGGTGCAAATGGACAGCGGCAAGGTCGAGTTCTTTCCGGGCTACAGGGTCCAGTACGACTTCGCGCGCGGCCCCGGAAAGGGCGGCATACGCTATCACCCGAGGGTCTCGTTAGATGAGATAACGGCCCTTGCCGCGCTCATGACATGGAAATGCGCGGTCGTCGACATCCCCTTCGGCGGCGCAAAAGGGGGTGTGGCCTGCGACCCGACGGTCATGTCGAGGGACGAGATACAGAGGCTCACCCGGAGATACACCTACGAGATAGGTATACTTATAGGCCCGGAGACCGACATACCCGCGCCGGACGTCTATACCGACGAGCAGGTCATGGCCTGGATGATGGACACCTACTCGATGATGAAGGGTTATTCGGTCCCGGGTGTCGTGACGGGCAAGCCCGTGTCCATCGGAGGGTCTCTCGGAAGGAACAGGGCGACCTCGTCCGGCCTGGTGACGACCGTCCTCGAGGCGTTGAAGCACCTCGGGTTGTCTTTGGACGGCCTCTCTGTCGTCGTCCTCGGCTTCGGCAAGGTCGGCTATCACGCGGCCAAGATTCTCTTCGACCTCGGGGCGAAGGTAGTCGCGGTAGCGGATTCCAAAGGGGCCACGTACAACCCGCAGGGGCTCGATATCGACGCCGTCGCCGAGCACAAAAAAAAGTACGAGACCGTCCAGGGCTACAAGAAAGGAGAGGACCTCTCAGTTGACGAGCTCCTCACAATCGAGTCCGACGTCCTCATCCCCGCCGCTCTCGAAAATCAAATAAACATGACGAACGTCGGGAAGATAAAGACCCGCATGATCGCCGAAGGCGCGAACAACCCCATAACTAACGAGGCCGACGCGGTCTTGAATGAAAAAGGCGTCTTCGTCCTCCCCGGCATCCTCGCCAACGCCGGCGGGGTCGTCGTCTCCTACTTCGAATGGGTCCAGGACCTCCAGCGTTTTTTCTGGAACGAGGAGGAGATAGACGAGAGATTAAACACGATTATGAGAAGGGCCTTCAAAGAGGTCCTCGCCATATCGATGGATAAGAAGATAGACATGAGGACTGCGGCGATGGTCCTCGGCGTAAAAAGGGTCGCCGAGGCGGTCTCCGTCCGGGGGCTCTACCCATGAGCCTCCCGTAACCGTTTTTATTGTCCCGCGCCTGCTGAGCGGCAGGCGCGGGGAAAAGATGATTTTTTCGGCCAAGGCGCCCGGCGCACCCTCAACCAACGCGTAACCTGCCGTTTTATCTGCGATAATGCCAGCCTCAATAAAAATAATTAAAAACCTTGAAATCCCCTTTTCTCTCTGGTAAAGTGTGGCCCTACGGCAGTCCTAAGAGTTATCAACATCTGTGAATAAACCTGTGCATAATCTCTTTGCCTACCCGGTTTTGTTCACGGCTCCGTGTAAGTGTTTCCCCGGCCCGGGCGTTCGGAAAGACTTAAACGAACCTGCGCCCGTGGCTCCCATATAAAGCCCCCGGTTTTAATTAAAAATGAACTCTGAAGTTATCTGGAAAAACTGCCTCGACGGCGTCGTTGAGCATGTGAGCCCTCAGCACTTCGCTACCTGGTTCCGCCCCATAAAGGTCGTCGGCACCACGGAGAGCGGGCTCGAGCTCGAGGTGCCGAACCGTTTCTTCCTCGAATGGATAAAGGAGCACTACCTGCCTCTCATCCAGGAAGTGATGCGTCGAGTATCAAAAAAGGACCTGAGCCTCTCCTGGCGCGTGAGCGACGAGATGCCTGAACTGAAGGCAACGGGGTCTCCGGCGTCCTCCAAGAAAACCTCAAAGGAACCGAAGTCGATAAAGCCCGCCGGGCTTAACTTGAGCCCCAAGTACACGTTCGACAACTTCGTCATCGGCAAGGCCAACGAATTCGCGCACGCCGCCTGCTCTGCCGTCGCCGGGTCCCTCGGCTCCAAGTACAACCCTCTTTTCATATACGGGTGCGTTGGACTCGGGAAGACGCACCTCCTCCAGGCGATCGGACACAAGGTCACTCTTGCAAACCCCTCTGCGCGGGTCTGCTATTACACATCAGAGCGGTTCATGAACGACTTCATCAACTACGTCAGCCGCCAGAAGATGGCCGACTTCAGGGGCCGCTTCCGTAACGTCGACGTGCTCCTCATAGACGACATACAGTTCTGGGCCGGAAAAGAGAGGACCCAGGAGGAGTTCTTCCATACCTTCAACGCCTTGTACGAAGGCCACAAGCAGATAGTCGTCACGAGCGACAAGTTCCCGAAGGACATAGACGGGCTCGAAGAGAGGCTCCGCTCCCGTTTCGAGTGGGGCCTTGTAGCCGATATCCAGCCCCCGGATACCGAGACCAAGATAGCTATCTTGAGAAAAAAGGCGAAGGCGGAAGGGGTGAGGCTCCCTGATGACGTCGCCTCGTGGCTCTCGGGCGTGAGCGGGTCTAACGTAAGGGAGCTCGAAGGGTTCTTAAACCGCATCATCGCGGTCTCAAGCCTTACGAACCTCGAGATAACCCTTCCCATGGCGAGAGAGGCGCTTAAGAACCTCCTTAAGGAAAAGGAGGAGAAGGTCCTCACGATGGACGAGATACAGAAGACCGTCGCGGCGTACTACGACATAAAGCCCTCTGACCTCAAATCAAAGAGAAGGCACAAGACCGTCGCTCTGCCCCGGCAGGTGGCGATGTTCATCGCGCGCACCTACGGCTCTTTCTCGTTCCCCGAGATAGGCTCTGCCTTCGGCGGCAAGGACCACTCGACGGCCATACACGCTGTAAAGAAGATAGAAAAAGAAGTCCCGGAGTCACCCGAGCTCAAACAGGCGATAAAGGCCTTGAAAGAGTCTCTCGGCATAAGGTAGTCTTACCCTGTTAATATGCCTGTTGGCAAGTTGCCTTAAGACTGTTGGCAACCAGGGGGTTTTCAAGCCGGTTGCCGGGCGGACCGGGAGCGGGGGAGGATGATGTTGGCAAGTCGACGTTTTTGTCAACAGGTTATAATGCCTTCTTCGCGAGCAGATACGGTGAGTTGCGCTTGTTATGAACAAAATACCGCTCACTACTATCTGCTACTGAATTAAATATATTTAAATAATAATACATAGGAGAGCGAGATGAAGTTCACTATCGGTAAGCCTGAATTCATAAAGGTCCTCCAGAGGATACAGGGTATCGTGGAGAAAAGGAACACCATGCCGATACTCGCCAACGTCCTTATCGAGTCCTCACAGGGAAGGCTCAATATAATGGCGACGGACCTTGAGGTCTTCATAAGGGACGAGTCCCAGGCGGACGTCTCGGAACCAGGATCTGTGACGGTGAACGCCAGAAAGCTTTTCGAGATAGTAAAGGAACTGCCGTCCGACAAGGTAGACGTCTCCACCTCGAAGGAAGACAGGGTCACGGTAAAGGCGGGCAAGGCCAAGTTCAGCATCATGGGCCTGCCCTCAAAAGACTTCCCGGTGTTCCCTGCGATAGACGATTCCAGGCTCGAGCCCGTTGACAGCGTAAGCCTCAAGGAAATGATAGACAAGACCTCGTTCGCGGTATCAACGGACGAGACGCGCTATAACATAAACGGCTTCCTCCTTGAAAAGGAGGAAAATAAGATCAGGATGGTAGCTACAGACGGCCACAGGCTCGCCTTCATCGAGAAGCAGGACCTTAAATCCGCTGTCCAGAAGGAAGGGGTCCTCCTTCCGAGAAAGGGCGTCATGGAGATGAGAAAGCTCCTCGACGAAAAAGAAGGCTCCTTCCTCTTAGGCGTTACTGAAAAGAGCGCGGTAATGAAAAAGGACGCGACCGTCATAAGCGTCCGCCTCCTCGAAGGCGAGTTCCCGGACTACAAGAAGGTCATACCCAAGGACAACGACAAGATGGCTCTCGCCGAGAGGGCCGCGCTCCTTTCGTCCCTGAAAAGGGTCTCCATCCTCTCGACAGACAAGATAAAGGGCGTAAAGTTCAGCTTCCTCAAGTCCCGGCTCGTCCTCTCCTCGTCAAGCCCCGATATAGGAGATGCCGTAGAGGAGCTCGACATGGACTACTCCGAAGAGGATATAGAGATAGCGTTCAACGCCAGGTATTTCATAGACATGCTGGAAGCGCTCGACGATGAAAAGGTCCGCATAAACCTCAAAGACCCGCTCTCACCCGGGATATTAAGGCCCGAGGGGTCGGACGACTACACATACATCATAATGCCCATGAGGCTGTGATCCGCAGATACCCCCTTGCAAGCCAAAAAGACTTAAACGTCCGTTTTTAGAAAAAACTTGACATAAATACGGACCTTGTGTCTTAATATCAGTTTCGTTTTCGGGGTTGCGCTCCCGAAAAACGCGGATATCCTTTTATCCAGACAGTAAATAAGCAAACACTATAAAAGAGGACTGCAATGAAAAGGACCTTTCAGCCGAGCAAAAAAAGAAGACTCAGGACCCACGGCTTCCTTGAGAGGATGGCGACCAAGGGCGGCAGGGCCGTCATCAACAGAAGAAGGGCCAAGGGCAGAAAACGCCTTAGCGTCACTATAAGCACCAGCAAGTAGTTGGCGGATGCCGAAGCTATATGGAGGGGACCTTTTTAAAACATAAGGGTTCCCTCAAATAGTCTTCTGCGTACCATCGCCTAAGGGCACACTTGAAAGAACACACCTTTTCCAAGGCAGAGAGGCTTTTAAAGCCTGAGGAGTTCACGAGGGCCCGGAAGCTTGGGAAGAGGTATTCCACAAAAAGCCTCCGGGTGGATGTCTTTCCGAACGAGCTTGGAACAAGAAGGCTCGGCCTCTCCGTAAGCGCAAAGGTCGGCGGCGCCGTCGTAAGGAACAGGGTAAAAAGGCTCTTACGGGAGTTTTTCAGGCTGAACAAGGGTCTTTTCCCGGAGTCCTCCGACATACTGGTAACAGTAAGGAGCGCCGAGGGGCTTAAGCGCCTCAAGGACGTGGAAGCGGAGCTCAAGTCCATCGGGGCTTTCAAGGGTGCTCAAAAGGTAAGGGATACAAAGGAGCGGGGCCAATAATGCTCAGAAGGCCGCTCATGTGGCTCGTCTTTTTTTACAAGCGCGCGATCTCGCCCGTGCTCCCGCCCTCCTGCAGGTTTTATCCGACATGTTCCGATTACGCGTACAGGGCGATCGAGAGCCACGGCGCGTACTCCGGCGTTGTCCTTGCCGTTAAAAGAATACTCAAGTGCCACCCCTACCACCCCGGCGGCTTCGACCCGGTCCCGGAGACGGACATCGGCTCCGCTCTTCGGGGCGTCGATAAAAAAGAAAAGGCTTAAGAAGGCTTAAAAAAATGGACAAGAGACTCATCTACGCAATAGTCCTTTCCATGGGGGTGATGTTAGGCTACCCCTATGTGGTCAATTGGATAAACCCCCCGAAACCCAAGACAGAGACCGCCGTAACTGAAAAGAAGACCGAGGCCGTACCGGGCGAGACAGCCCCGGGCGCGGCCCCTTCCGTCCAGGCTGAGCCCAAGGCCGCCCCTGAAAAGTCCGTAAAAGAGACCCTTACAACCGTCGATACCCCGCTTGTAAAAGCGACGTTCTCGAACGTCGGCGGAGGCGTGAAGAGGTGGGAGCTTAAGAAGTACGAGGCTTCGATAAAGGACGCTTCCAGGGGCGTGAACCTCGCCGAGTCGGTAGCGCGGATGGGGTCTCTTTCCACCTTCATAAGGCCCGCCGGGGGCGCGGCTGAAAACGTCGTCCTCGAGGCGGCTTCAACCGATGTCGTCGTCGAGCCCCAGGGCGCCGGGGTGCTCGCGTACTCAGGCTCGGCAAAAGGCTTGAGGGTGGATAAGAAGTACAAGTTCACCGGCGAGAGCTACCTCGTAGATACAGAGATAACGGTCACGAACAACACGGGGGCCCCGTTCCAGGGCTCGGTAGAGACGGTGCTTGCGGCAAATGTCGCGGGCAAGGACGCATCCGGCTATCACACCGGCCCCATCGTGAGCACCTCGAAGGGAAAGCTCACGAGGCAGGCCGCAGACGAGGCGCAAAAGACCGGCGCCGAGGCCCCGCGCTGGATAGGGCTCGAAAGCAAGTACTTCCTCTCAGCGATAATCCCGTCGCCTGAGCTCCCCCTCAGCTGGTTGAACGAGGTCTCTTCCCCGTCTTCGTCAAAGGCCACTGTCTCGGCCCCTCTTGCGCTCGCGCCGGGGGAGACGAAGACCGTCGCGTACAGGACCTTCATCGGGCCGAAGGAATACGACCTCCTCCTTTCATACAAGGCGGGGCTCGAGGAGTCTATCGAGTTCGGCTGGTTCGCCGTCATAGCCAAACCGTTCCTCGTGGTCCTCAACTTCCTCGAGAGGTATGTAGGCAATTACGGCATAGCCATAATCATCCTCACCTTCATCACCAAGGTCGTCTTCTATCCTCTGACGAAGCACAGCCTGAAATCGATGAAGGAGCTCCAGAACATACAGCCCCAGCTCGCGGCCATAAAGGAAAAGTACAAGGACAACAAGGATAAGCAGAACAAGGAGCTCATGGAGCTCTACAAGAGGTACAAGGTGAACCCGGTCGGCGGGTGCCTGCCGATGATACTCCAGATACCCGTATTCATCGGCCTATATGAGGTCCTCTACGTCGCGATAGAACTCCGGCACGCCCCGTTCTTCCTCTGGATAATGGACTTGTCCGACAAGGACCCCTACTACATCTCGCCGATCATCATGGGCGCGACGATGTTCCTCCAGCAGAAGATGACGCCGACTACGGTCGACCCGGCGCAGGCGAAGATAATGCTCATCATGCCGGTCATATTCACATTCATGTTCCTCTCCTTCCCTTCGGGACTCGTCATATACTGGCTTGTGAACAACGTGCTCTCCATCGCCCAGCAGTACTATATACAGAGGACCCCGGCGAAGGCCAAGGCGTAAGAAGGGATTAAACCGGCGCGATCGAAGGCGGGGACTTAAGTCCCCGCCTTTTTTTTGTGGCTCCGGAAAGGACTCAGGTGATTTATTGACCAGGGCAACCTTATTTTTATATAATATTTATAAATGACCATTCATGAGACGATAGCCGCTATTTCAACGGCATGGGGAGAAGGCGGGATCGGGATAATCAGGTTGAGCGGGCCCAAGGCCATAGAGACCGCGCTCGGCGTATTCCACCCCGCTTCACGCCCCTTGAAGGAGAGGTATCTCCATAACGGCCTCATAAAAGACCCGAGGGGTGCGGTGCTCGACGCCGCCCTCATGGCCTTCATGAGGGGGCCGAGGTCCGCAACCGGCGAGGACGTCGCAGAGCTCCACTGCCACGGCGGGCCGCTTCTTTTGAAAAAGATCCTGGGAGAGGTATTGAGGCGCGGCGCTCGGCTCGCCCTGCCCGGAGAGTTCACGAAACGGGCGTTCTTGAACGGCAAGCTCGACCTCTCGCAGGCAGAGGCGGTCATCGACATCATCAGGGCCCAGACCGAGGCCGCCTTGAGCTCGGCATCCGGTCGTCTCCAGGGGATGCTCTCAAGGAGGGTCGCGCTTATAAAAGAGGGTCTCCTGGACCTCCTTGCCCATCTCGAGGCCGAGCTCGATTTTCCCGAGGACGAGATGGACGAGATGCCGAAGGAGGCGGCCTTAAGGGTCCTTGGCGAGACGGGAGAGGCGATAAGGCGCCTCCTCCTCACCTTTGACGAGGGCAGGGTCATAAGGGACGGCATAAAGGTACTTATACTCGGCAGACCCAACGCCGGCAAATCGAGCCTCTTGAACATCCTTCTTATGGAGGAGCGCGCCATAGTGACCCCTGTACCGGGCACCACCAGGGACGTGATAGAGGAGGTCGTAAACATAAGGGGCCTGCCAGTCCGGCTAATGGACACGGCGGGCTTGCGTGAGACCGGCGACTTCGTCGAGAGGATGGGTGTAGAGGCCGCGCGCTCCAAAATCAAGGACGCCGGACTCGTCATCTATGTAGTCGACGCCTCCTCGGCAGACCTTGACGAAGACCTCGCTAACCTGGAAGGCCTCAGGGACAAGAAGGTCATAGTGGCGATGAACAAGACCGATATCGCGGGTACGAGGGAGGTGCCGGAGTTCGGCGGCTTTAACGTCGCCTTTATCTCGGCGCTTACGGCTGACGGCATAGAGGCCCTGAA
>JACREV010000086.1 GCA_016218095.1 Deltaproteobacteria bacterium
GCGCTCGTAATTTCTTCGCTCTCCCGGAAGAAACTCATATTCGACGACCTCGCGACGGTCTCGTTTGCCGCGCTCATCGTCGTCCTCGGCACCGGGGCTATCGCCTTCGTATACCTCACTATCATAAAGAGGCGGGACTTAAGGGGCTTTTACCTGCCGACGATGTTCATGAACTCCGGCAACATGTCGTTCCCGCTCGCGCTCCTCGCATTCGGGCAGGAGGGGTTGACGGTCGCGATACTCTACTACATAGCGATAAGCCTCCTCGTCTACTCTCTCGGCATATACATCGCCAAGGGCAGGGGCGGGTTTTCCGAGATGTTCAAGCTCCCGCTCATATACGCCTCCATCATAGGGCTCGCCCTGAACTTCGGGAACATCGAGATACCCGGCCCGCTCCTTACGACTTTCGAAATGCTCGGGGCCGCGACCATCCCCATCATGCAGGTGAGCCTCGGCTACAGGCTGCATTCGGCGAAGCTCCAGTACCCGTGGATGTCTGTGGCAGGCTCTATCATCAGGATAGGCGGCGGGGTCGCTATCGGCTGGCTCGTCGTGACCGCGCTCGGTATAGAGGGCTTGAACGGCAAGATAATACTTTTATCGTCCGGGATGCCGTCTGCGGTCATAAACTTCGTCGTCAGCCATCGTTACAACGTCCACAGCGACCTTGTGGCCTCTACCGTGGCCATGTCGACCATCATAAGCATATTCACTACCCCCCTCCTTCTCATCTGGATAATGTAGGACGTACTCTGGTATACTGGGTGCGAAAGGTTTGCCCGTATGCACAAGATGCTTCTGTCTGCCTCCATAATCCTCATCCTCGCATTCGCCTTCGTAAGCCCTTCCCCTGCCGCGGTCATCGAACACCTAAGACCCGTATTCAAGCCCTACAGGGACTCGAACAAAAGGCTCAAAATCGCGATAAGGAGCCTCAAAGAGGACGGCCACGCGCGCCTCGTATCGGTCGACCCCGAGACATTCACGACAGAGGTCGTCGATGATAGGGCCATAGCCTCGACCGATGTAAAGATAAAGGAGTGGAAAGGGACGCGGTTCGTAGAAGCGCTCTACAGGTACACTGAGCCTGCCGAAGGGATCGAGAACCAGGGGATGAGGTCGGGAGAGTCCAGAACAGGCGGCCTCTTTCTCACGATCGACCTCTGCCCGTCTACAAAGGGGTTTGACAGGAACGCCTTCGAGGCTACCGAGGCCCTCGGGACCCCGGCTCCTATAGCCGTCGCCGTAAGCGGGCTATGGATCGAGCGCCACAGGGGGGAGTTCGATTGGATACGGAAAGAGGAGTCCGAAGGCAGGCTCGCAATCACATGGATGAACCACTCGTACTCACACCCTTATGATAAATTAAAAGAGTTGAAGGAGAATTTCCTTCTCACCCAGGGCGTGGATTTTGAAGACGAGGTCTTGAGGAACGAAAAGCTCCTGCTTGAAAACGGCATAACGCCGTCGGTCTTCTTCCGCTTTCCGGGTCTCATATCGGATGCCGGCCTCCTCGAAAAACTTAAGACACTCTCCCTCATCCCCGTAGGCGCGGACGCCTGGCTCGCCAAGAATGAAGCGCCCAAGCCAGGCTCGTTCATATTGGTCCACGGCAACGGTAACGAGGAGGGCGGGATTGAGAAGCTGCTTAAGTTCTACGGGGAGAACAGGGGTGTGAAGCTCCTGCCTTTACGGGAGGCGTTCGGCCATAAATAAAAAAAGTAGTCATTGCGAGGAGCGTGCCTGCCGTTCGTTACGGATTTGCCCGCCCCCATGCAGGGTGAAAAACAGCCCCCTCACCCCAACCCTCTCCCTCAAGGGGAGAGGGGGCTGAAGACAAACTTCAGAAGGCGGGGCTCGTTAGTGGATGTAACTTCCCCCTTTTCTAAAGGGGGACTGAGGGGGATTATAAAGGGCTGAAAGATAATCTCCCCCCTCCCCTCTTTAGAAAAGAGGGGCTTAAAGGCCCTGCTCAGTATTCAACCTATCTTCAGCTCCGTCTCAAGCGGTATCGGGTTCGTGAGGCAATAGACCGCCGGGCACCTCTCCTTCGATAGCTCCTCTATCGCGCGTATCTTCTCAACGGGCGCGTCGCTCTCGACAAAGAGCGTGAACTTGACCTTCTCGGCTATCGGGTTGTTCGATAGGCCGAATACGCGCGAGAAGTCTATCGAGCTCTCGGCGACTACCTTGAGCTTCCTTAAATTTATCCCTTCCATCGCGGCCATCGTGGCGAATGTCGCGGCGTAGCATGAGGCAGAGCCGTAGAGGCAGTATATCATCGGCCCCGGCTGGGTCCCGCCGCCGCCGAGAAACGACGGCTGGTCGGCCTCAAGCGTAATTTTGCCGCCCTCGAACTGGACAGTCGCCCTGAACTGGCTCCCGGCCCCGAGGTTCCACTCGCCCTCTATCTTATTTACCTTCTTCGCCTTGGAGAGGTCCTTGCTGACGTCCGCTACCGTCGCCTTTATCTTTTCAACATTGATATTGTTCGTCCCCATTACAGCCTCCTTAAAGGTTATTCTATGTGTATACGAACCCTGCTTTTTGCAACGACGCTCCCCACCCTGAAGGCGTCGACCTTTTCCCTGAGCTTCTCTATAAACGCCGTCGCCTCCTCCTCGCGTATCGCAATGAGGAGGCCGCCCGAGGTCTGAGGGTCGTAAAGGACTAATTCGAGCTCCTCACGCACAGACGCGCCGACCTCGACATCGGGTCTCAGATACTCCCTGTTCGTAAGCAGAGTCCTCGGCCTGCACGATTTTTTAGTCACGAACTTCAATGCGTCGGGAAAGACCCTTACCGAGGGCGCGTCTATTATGATGGAAACCCCAGACCCCTTCGCCATCTCCATCGCGTGTCCTACGAGGCCGTATCCGGTAATGTCCGTGCATCCGCTCGCGCCGAACTCGACCATGCAGGCGGAGGCGTGCCTGTTGAGAGTCCTCATTGAATCGAAGACGGCTTCAGCATCCTCCTCGCGTATCTTCCCGGCCTTTATTGCGCTCGTGACCACACCCGTTCCGAGCGGCTTAGTCAAGATGAGCGCGTCGCCTGGCCGCGCGCCGGAGTTGGTGATTATCTTGTCGGGGTGGCTAAAGCCTGTAATAGACAGGCCGTACTTTACCTCGCTGTCCTCAATAGAGTGGCCGCCGACGAGGAGCACCCCGGCCTCGTTGAGCTTCGCGAGGCTCCCCTTGAGTATCTCGTTCAATACCTCGTGCGGGAGCTCCTTCGGAAAGCATACGATATTCATCGCGAGCCTCGGGCTCCCGCCCATGGCGTAGACGTCGCTTAAGGCGTTCGCCGCGGCTATCTCGCCGAAGGTGAACGGGTCATCCACAATCGGCGGAAAAAAATCGACGGTCGAGATCACAGCGGTGTCGTCGGAGAGACGATAGACCCCCGCGTCGTCGGCGGTCTCTATGCCTACAAGGAGGTCTTTGTCTTTAGTGACCGGCAGCTGATGCAGGACCTGCATCAGGGCGTCCTGGCCTATTTTGGCCGCTCAACCCGCGCAGCTCGCCCAGCTTGTGAGCTTTATCTTTCTTCCGTGGCTCAAAGGGGCTCCTTTATTATATAGGCCGGGTTGGAAAACCCGCCTATCGTAGATGCCTCTATATATATCCGTAAACCCTGTACAACACAAGGGCGGCGTACTCCCATAATACCTCCCGAAGGAGCGCGAGCCGGTCGAGGGCGCCTCTCCTCAAGGCCGTGTAGTCGTCGACCGGAGCGGCGTCGCAGTCTATCTGCAAGGCCCTTGATACGAGGAGAGCCCGCTTCATGTGCGTAGGGGAGGTGACGAGGATGCACTTTTTAAGCCCCTTCGCGTCCATGTACGACTTTATGTTTCTAAGGTTCTCGTACGTATTCGTCGAGGCAGGGTCCGCCTCGACCTTCTCATCAGGTACGCCGAATATGAGGGCCGTGTCCCTCATTATCTCGGATTCCTGTATGCCTATGGAGCCGGAGCGGTCCCGCTTGAATACCGTGTGTATGAATTTTTTGGAGGGCTCGACGATCGTCCCGCCCGAAAATATTATCCTCGGAGCGTTCCCGGATTTGAACAGTATGAGCCCCTTGATGAGCCGCTCACTCGACGCCGCGCCGAGTACGCCGTTTCTGTACGCGCCGCCTCCGAGGACGGCGATTATATCGGCCATACCCGGCTCCGGGTGGCGATTGATAAGCGTTTTAGCCGCATAATTAGCGACAGGCGTGTACATGATAATGAGGAAGACCGCCGTGAACGCGACCGAGAACCATCGGATGGACCTATTGAACCACTTGAATCTCTCAGGCAATATAATAACCCTCTCTTTACTTGCGGAGAATCCCCCCCTTGACACCCTCCCCTCGATCCCCTCCCGGCTATCGGACTTGGGGAGGGGAAGTTTAGGCTCATTTACGGAGTACCCGCAAATCCCCCTGCCGTAACGTGAACCTTTCCTTATCGAAATATTCGAGTATCTCTATGGCGAGTTTTCTGCCGCACCCGAGGATATCCCTGAAATCCGCGGCCTTTATCGGGCCCTTTGAGCTGATATGAGAGGTGAGCTTTTCGCGCGCAGTTTTCAGGTCATCGCCGGAAAGGTAACTCCCCTCCTTGAGCCTGACGATAGAGCCGTTCTTGACAAGGAAGCTCAGAACGCGCGCGATCTCATCCTTCCTGGACTTGAGCTTATCGAGGTCCTCTTTGTGGGGCGGCGAAAACGGGGTTCGGAAAAGCGCGAGTATCTCTCTCTCGGTCTCTGCGTCCTTCCCGGATGAACCCGGCGTATGGTTAAGGAGCGCAAGCGCTGAAGCGTCTCTCTTAAGCGCCTTTGAACAGACGAGCCCTTCGCACAATCCTTTCAGGAAAAGCCGCGCCGTGCGCGCCGGGAGCCCCGTCTCTTTTTTGAGGACAGAGAAGAGCGCGTCCTCGGATAAGCCCGTCTCCATAGGGCGCGCCGCGTGATGGGCAGAGACCGCCTCGACAACCCTTTTTTTCAGACCCCCGGCCCGCCCCTTGTCAATAACGAAATCTCCGACTTCCTCATAGCCGCCTCCGAAGGCTTCCCTCAACCCCTCGCGAGAGAGGTTAAGCATGAGGCTGGCCGTCCCGGACTCTATCGCCACCCTCTCCCCCATGAGCGCGCTGAGCGCATCGTTGTCCGTCGGGCCGCAAGGCGCAAGCTTTCTTATCTTAGGCGCAAGCGTCGGGTCGAGATACGGGAATACGACGGTCCCGCCGCCGACGGTTGAGTTCCTCGAAGGGTCCCTTATTATGAACCTGTCCCCACGCAGCATCAGGAGCGGCTTTTTAAGGACGAGCCTTCCGAATGCCTTTCGGTCGCTTGCTGCGGTGAGGCGGATGACCGCGAGGGTCTCGTCCGTCAGGTGGTGGACCTTTACGATGGAGCGGTCTTTTAAGGGTACTTTAGACTTGGTATCACCAAGGAACTCGAATGCGCAGTCGACGACAAGGCTTTCTTTGGCCCTGTCGATAAAGGGCTTAAGTGAAGCAGAGCAGAGGAGCGCGCCCCTCTCCATCTCCTTGTGGTTGAGCCCCGAGATATTGAGCGCCGCCCTCTCGCCTCTTGACGCCGCATCCGCGTCGATGTGCATCGACTGTATGCCGCGCACCTTTACGGATGCGCCGGATGGAAAAGACAGCGCCTCATCCCCCTTTTTGATGGAGCCGGAGGCGACGGTCCCTGTGACGACCGTACCGAATCCTTTTATCGCGAATGACCTGTCCACCGGGAGCCGGAAAAACGGCCCGCTCGCCGACCCTTCGGTCTTGACGACCCTTGCGCTTATGAGGGATTTAAGGGCTTCCATCCCGTCGCCTGTGACAGTCGAAACGGCGATGAGAGGCGCGTCTTCGAGCGCGGTCCCTCTTACGAGCGCTGAGACGTCTTTCCTTACCTCCTCTACCCTCTCGCCCGTCACGAGGTCGCATTTTGTGATTACTATTATGCCGTCCCGCACCCCGAGGAGCCGGACGATATCGAGGTGCTCCCTCGTCTGCGGCATGACGCCGTCGTCTGCCGCGACTACGAAGAGTACGAAGTCTATGCCCGTCACGCCGGCGAGCATGTTCCTTATGAAACGCTCGTGGCCAGGGACGTCGACTATCGCGGCCCTGCGCTTCTCGCCATTGTGGGTGATATCCATATGGGCGAAGCCAAGGTCGATGGTGAGCCCGCGCCTCTTTTCTTCGATGAGCCTGTCGGTATCCATGCCGGTCAAGGCCTTCACGAGAGAGGTCTTGCCGTGGTCGATGTGGCCTGCTGTCCCGATTATCGCGGTCCGCTTCGGCAAACGCGCCCCTTTAAAGAAGGATTGAAGCAATTTTTCGAAATACAAGATAAAATATCCCTTATAGGGGGGTTTGTCCAGAGGCATTTTTTGTTTTCATAATCTGGCCCCTGTGATATAATTCTCAAGTAATCTTAAGCACTTAGCATTTTCAAGAGAGGTTTGGTCCGTTATGGAAGAAAAGGAACTCCCGAGGCTCGCGTTCTTCTCCTTCACCTGCTGTGAAGGGTGCCAGCTCGCGGTATTGAGTTGCGAGGACGAGCTCCCGGACATATTGAGCCTTGTGAAGATAGTCAACTTCAGGGAGGCGATAGACCAGAAGTCCGACGACTACGACATCGCCTTTGTCGAGGGGTCGATTACGAGGAAGGAAGAGGTCAGGAAGCTAAAGAAGATCCGGAAGCACGCCAAGATTGTGGTCGCCTTAGGCGCGTGCTCCTCTACTGGCGGCCTCAACTGTCTCAAGAACCGCTTTACCATGGATGAGGTAAAACGCGAGGTCTACGGCAAGGACGCCGGAAAGTCCGAGCGGTTCGACACCCTTCCCACCCGCGCCATAGACGAGATAATCCCGGTAGACTACTACCTCCACGGCTGTCCTATCTCGAAAAAGGAATTCCTGCACTTGACCACATCGCTCCTCCTCGGAAAGAGGCCCGACATACCTAACCACCCGGTCTGCGTGGAGTGCAAGATGGCAGGGAACATCTGCGTGTTTGAGAAAGGGATGACCTGCGTGGGGCCGATAACGCGCGCGGGTTGCGAGGCGATATGCGTCACCTACGGGGCGATATGCTGGGGGTGCAGGGGGCTTGTTGACAACCCCAACGCAGACGCCCACGCCGAGACCTTGAAGAGGCACGGACTTACGGTTGAGTCCGTCATGAGGAAGTTCAGCCTCTACGGGGCCTGCAAGACGCATAAGTGCTGAGGCACCCAAGCCCTCCCCCTTTAAAAGGGGTAAAAAAGCAAAAAGGTTTGAGGATAATGAAGAAAGACCTGAACATAAAGATACACGAGATAACGAGGGTCGAGGGGCACGGCAACATCGTCATCGACGTGAAGAAGGGGAAGATAAAGGAGCTTAAGCTCGAGATCATCGAGTCCCCGCGCTTCTTCGAGGCGATGCTCCGTGGAAGGCGCTACGACGAGGCACAGCACATAATGTCCCGCATCTGCGGCATCTGCGCCGTCAGCCACACCTCGGCCTCGCTCAAAGCCATCGAATCAGCGATGGACATAAAGATCTCGAAGCAGGCGGAGCTTCTAAGGAAGCTCGCGTTTTACGGGGAGACGCTCCAGAGCCACATACTCCACCTCTTCTTCCTCGTCCTCCCTGACCTCGCGGGCGTAGGCTCGATTGTCCCGCTCCTCACCTCGCACCCTGATATGGCGAGGACCGGGCTCGAGCTCAAGAGGCTCGCGAACGACATCTGCGCGACCGTCGGCGGCAGGCACATACACCCCATTTCGCTCTTCCCAGGAGGTGTCGTGCACACGCCTAAGCCGCAGGAGCTCAAAAGGCTCCGGGAGGCGCTCGAAGGGTCTTTCGAGGGGTTGGAGATGATGCTTGCATTCCTTAATGATCACCCGTTCCCGGAGTTCAGCTTGAAGCGCGAGTATATCTCTTTGAAGGACAGGGGCGAGTACGGGCTCTACAACGGAAACCCGGTATCCTCCGACAGTTACGCCTTCAAGCCCGAGAGCTACACGAGGAAGATAAAGGAGTATGTGGTCTCTCACTCCGCGGCAAAGCACGCAAAGACAGAGGGCACATTCATGGTCGGGGCGCTCGCCCGCGTCAACAACAGCTACAGGCAGTTGAGCCCGAGGGCGAAGGCCGCGGCGAAGAAGGCGAAGCTCACGGTCCCCTCTTACAACCCGTTCCTCAACAACATGGCCCAGCTCATCGAGTGCTATCATTCGACCGAAGAATCCATCTCCCTCATTGAGAAGCTCCTCCTCATGGGCCCGAAACCCGAGCCCGTGAAAAAGCCGAAGGCCTGGGGGCGCGGCTTCGGGGTAGTCGAGGCCCCGAGGGGGACTCTGTACCACGAGTACAAGATCGATAAGGACGGGCTCATCGAGAAGGCGGTCTGCATCATACCGACGGCTCAGAACCTCCGCTCCATAGAAGACGATCTGCGCGCTCTGGTGCCCGGGCTCCTCGGCAGACCCAAGGCCGAGATAGCCCGCGCGGTAGAGACGCTTGTCCGCGCATATGACCCCTGCATATCATGCTCTACGCATATCATGGACGTGGAGTTCGCGTAAACGCCGGCGCCCCTTTCATCGATGAGGCGCTGGCGTTCAATCCCCCAAAGCCCTTGTAAATTCCCTTTTTGTGTAGTATATTTCAGTCTCAAGCCTATGCAGGCCGCTTAACGGCCTGCCTTCTCAAAAACCGGTTTCAGGCTCCCGTTCAACTCCGATGCAAATAAATATAGCCCCGAAATACATACTGGATAAGACCCTCGAGCGGAAGAAAAAGGACGCCTACAGGCCGGAGTACATAGACCTGAAGGCGATGCTCAAGGAAATACTGACGCTCGCCAACAGGTTCGTCCCGTCTGAGTCCGGTTCGATACTCCTCGACGACCCCATACTCAACCAGAACAGGCAGAAGGCCGGGGTCCTCCACTTTGTCGCATGCTTCGGCAAGGGCTCGTCCGCTCTCATGGAGACTATACTCCCGGTAAAGATAGGCATAGCCGGGAGGACCTATTCCTCGGGAAGGGTCTACATAAGCAAGAAAGCCCGGGAGGACAAGCACTTCTTCCCGGCGATGGACCAGAAGACGAAGTTCGTGACCAAGTCCATAGTCTGCGCCCCCATAAGGATAAAGGGGGCGACCATCGGCGTAATAGAGCTCATAAACAGGGTCGACCGCATAAACTACGACCAGACCGACCTGAACCTCTTGAAGATCTTCGCCGAGTACACATCGACCCTCATCCAGAACCTTCTTGACGCGAGACGCTTCGGCGAGCTCTCCATCAGGGACAACCTGACCGGCCTATACAACGACAGGTACTTCTACGACAGGCTCACAAAAGACATCTCCAGGGCACTTAAAAAGAGGTCTGATCTCAGCCTCCTCTTCCTCGACCTTGACAGGTTCAAGGAGGTGAACGACTCCCATGGGCACTTGGCCGGCAGCCGCGTGCTCGTCGAGGTCGGCGCCCTGATATTCGAGTCCGTCTTCAGGTTAAGGACCGCTACGGCCGCGAGGTACGGCGGGGACGAATTCGTGGTGATACTCCCCGGGCTCGACGCCGGGGCCGCGGGAGAGGTAGCCGAGAGGCTCCGTGAAACGATTGAAAAGTCCACTTTCCTGAAGACCAGGTTCCACGGCGGGAGAGCCATAAAACTCAAGGGGCACATAACGTGCTCCATAGGGGTATCCACTTTGAAGTCCTGCCCCACGGGCCAGATGAGGGATGTCCGCGAGTCCATCATAAAAAAGGCCGATTCAGCCATGTATCGCTCGAAAGAGTCAGGCAAGAACAGGGTCACCATTTCGGACTGATTCGGTCCCCCTTCGCCGTCTCCCGCCCCTGCCGCCCTCATAACTATTTGATTTTATTTGATATTTTGTCCATCCCCCGCACCCGCCCCATCTTGACACTTCAAAACCCGAGGACTATAATAATTTTAGGGTCAGACGGATCATGAGATGAAGGTGGAGGATTGACTGAACGGAGGTGATATGTATGTTCGAGCTGAAGAAATGGGATCCTTTCAAGGAGCTTTCAAGCATCCAGAGAGACATGGATGACCTCTTCAGAAGGGTCTTCGGCGGCTTGACGCCCAGTATCCTGAGGAGAGAGGCGTTCAGGGGCGAGTGGTATCCGGCGATCGACTGCTACATGAAGAATACCCAGTTCATAGTGCACGCGGACCTGCCGGGCGTAAACCCTAAGGACGTCGATATCTCGATTGCGGGTAATGTGCTCACCATCCGCGGCGAGAGGAAGTCCGACGTCGAAGAGAAGAAAGAGGGGTATCTCTTCCACGAGACCTCTTTCGGGACGTTCGAGAGGGTGCTGACGCTGCCGGAGGGCGTAGACGCCTCCAAGGTGAAGGCCACCTACAGGAACGGCGTCCTTGAGTTGACCATGCCCGCAAAGGCCGAGGCGCTTCCGAAGAAGGTGACGATCGAGATCGAGGCTGAGACAAAGAAGGCCGCCTGACCTGAATAGCAAAACCGAAAGGCCACCTCATCTCGTAAAGTGAAAAAACCCTGCAATGGAGCTTGCGGGGTTTTTGTTTACATTTCTTAATCTTTTAGATTTTAATACTCTTTGACAATTAACCTATTTTAGGTTATCTTCTTCATATGAAACAAACCCCATTACCTTTTACCGCAGAAAAGAATTCCAAAAAACGCATACAAGGTGGCGAAGCCACTACAAATGTACTGCTTTCAGCTTATACTGGAAGCAACGCAGATATATTTCCACATATATTATCATTGCATGTCCCTGCCGGTGCTCATATCGCTGATGTCACCTACGGCAGAGGAGTTTTCTGGCGCAATGTAAATTTGTCCAAATATGTACTCTACCCAACTGACATCTCACACGGCATTGATTGCCGTGCGTTGCCTTACAATGATGCTTCGCTTGATGTGGTCGTGCTTGACCCACCCTACATGGAAGGATTATTTCGTAATCAAATCCAGCATAAAGCTGGCGGAGGTTCTCATTCTGCTTTCCGCAATTATTACAGCAACGGCGATGAAGTTTCT
The DNA here is from genome assembly GCA_016218095.1 of Deltaproteobacteria bacterium. Taxonomy (GTDB): domain Bacteria; phylum Desulfobacterota; class GWC2-55-46; order GWC2-55-46; family GWC2-55-46; genus GWB2-55-19. Next base: position 11,060 of record JACREV010000086.1, read on the forward strand.
TCGGGCGCAAAGTGGCACGCGGCAGTAACCGATTTATATTTCAAGGCAGGCTCAGAAGCTTACCGTGTTCTAAAGGATAATGGAGTTTTGATAGTTAAATGTCAGGATGAAGTTAGCGCAAATCGCCAATGCCTTACCCATGTCGAGATTATTAACGAATATGAAAAAAATGGGTTCTATACTAAAGACCTATTTATCGTAGTACGCACAAACAGGCCTGTTATCACACGCTTAAAAAAACAAGTACACGCAAGAAAAAACCACAGCTATTTTTTGGTTTTTATAAAGCTTTCGGTAGGGAAAAGTAGTTCTCGCTTCCGTTCGCGCACAAACTCTTCTAAAAGCAGATAAGGGTCCTCATGATATGGGGGTTTTGGAGGCCATGTTACATCCATTAGCGTTGCAAGTAAATATTGCCGCTGCTCATATGTATAGCCTTTCCAAGAACTACGGGGAAGGTTTTCATTTTTAGCAAATACAAATCTCCATTTTTCCTCGAATGCAAAAAGATTAATTGCAAGCAAATCAAACTCGCCTGCTACGAGACAAGTCGTTTCCAGTTTTTCACCATTTGGCAAGCAAACAACGCGCCTGTCACTTGCATCCACCTGTGTTTTCCCATACCACGTACCATCATCCAGTTTTCGAATAGTATTCGTTTGCAATGATTTAACCTCTATGACTATGTCAACCCCCTTATATACGATATGTCTGTCACCTTTACGCTTACGGTCATGATCGTCGGCTTTGCCGATTTTAGATATTCCTTCATGCCCAAGAAACATATCATGGAACTTTTTTTCGGCCACATATCCTAACAACATACCTCTGAGACTCGGATTGTTTTCAACAATAGATGTCAGCTCACGAGCTGTTATCTGCCACTTATTCAATATTGTTTTTGGCACAATGATCCTCAAGTTCTTTTAAAATTTTATATGGTTCCAAGCCCAGCGCCTTTGCAACTTCTAGAAATTCCACTATATCAAGCCTACGCTCACCACGCTCATATTTGGAAACATACGACTGAGGTCTCCCAAGCCGCATAGCCACATCAGCCTGTGCTAAACCTTTCTTTTTTCGGGCTTCAACCAAACGAGTTCTAAACAAGTTATAAGTATCTGAAAATATAGATTTGCTCATTGGACCCACATTATAAAACCCAAAACAGAATAACCCAAATCGGGTTATTCTGTTTTACAAATAGAGTTGTTATTTCAGATTTTTTACTAAGAAAAAACAAGAAAGATTTTTAAAGCATCTCCTTAAGGAGTTTCCTGTGGCATGGTTCATTTTCTTTGCAGGTGCAAAGGAGTGTCACATCCTTACGGGCGGTCTTGACGATCGATTTGAGTTCGGCAAGGAGCTCCCTTTTGCGTGGGTCTTTCTTGAATTCTTCCTTGTATGCGCGGGTAAACTCCGTCCACTCCATCTCTCCGGCCTTCCATTTCTTAATGAGCGCGGCCTGCGGCCCGAGGTCTTTTATCCACAGGTCCTGCGCCTCTTTCCTGACGCCCCTCGGCCAGTACCTCGTCACGAGCACTCGTACGCCGTCCTTTTCATCCGGCTCGCTGTAGACGGACTTTGTCTTGACCATGACCGCCTCCGTAAAATAAAGCGGCCCCCGGAGGGGGCCGCTTGCGGCTGATTAGAAGCAGCCTAGATGTATAGGACCTGCTCCGCGTCCTTCACAAGGTTCAGAAAGTATACGAGCCCCATGGACATGTCCACGTGCTCGATGAGCTCGTCACGCGCGATGTTGAGGACGGCCATCGAGCCGGTGCAGGCGTAGATCTTGAGCCTTCCGAACCGCTTGGCCGTCTCTATCATCTCGCTTATGGAGTCAAGGGTCCCGCGCTTAAGGTTCCTCTCTATCTCCTCCTTGAAGAATACCGGCTCCCCTTCTATTACGACCTTGTCCGTGTTCCCCTTGACAAGCCTTTTAAGCGCCCCGTAGCTGAAGAATATATGGACTTCGTAACCGGTGGCGAGGGCGACGTTCGTTATCGACATCGCCTGATAGACCCTGTCATAGGAGCCGGAGTGGAGGAATATGCAGTACCTCTTTTCCTTACCTGACATAGGTCTTCCTTATGGTCTCCGCCCACTCCAGGAGCGGCACGCCGGCCTTTCTCGCGTCCGCGAACTTGTCCGCGAGGTTGTCCATCTCCTTCTGGTTGAAGCGCTCGGAGAGTATCGCGAGCCCGTCGCAGTTGCTTACGTGTATGAGGAGCTGCATCGCGGCCTGTGAGGCGTCCTCCGACTCCTTGTCGTTCAGCGTGTCCTTGGCGAGCAAACCCGCGCAGACCTTGGCGGTGCCTACGACATTGTCGTGCTCGCGGATGAGCTGGTCGACGTACTCCCCGAGGAATTTGCGGAGCGCGGGGTAGAGGACCTCTTCCTCGTACCTGAAGTGCGGGCCGACCATGGTGTTCAGCTCTCCGAGTATCTCTCTCGCCTTTTTTACATCCTTGGCACGGAGGGCCTCGGTTATGGAGAGTATGCCGTCGCGCACCTTCCTGTGGTCTTCCCTGAACTCTGCTATGGGGTCCATCTTTGAAGACATGGCTTGATCCTCCTTTATGCAAATATGTGTTTTTCGACTTCCATATTTAATGATTACACGGGACATGGAGAAAAGTCAAATTGTACGGAGCGGGATGCAGGGAGGGAGAGGGCTTGCGGTCTTTCAGGGCTCGGAGTTGCGCCTTCCGAGCTCCTTTATCTCGTCCTCGTCGAAGAACTTGTTCCCGCTTATCATGCTGGAGACAAGCCCGCGTCTCTCGAAAATATCGTGGAGGGCGAGCGCGGCGAAATGCGAGACTACGAACCCTATGATGACGACGGCGCCGATGACGTGGACCACGAGGAGCCACTCGGGCCCGTGGGCCTCGTCGTGAGCGCTCGTTCCTAGGCCGTTAGCGAGCGCGACGCTCCCTTCGCCCTCCACGTGGAGGAGGAACATCGCCATGCCGCTTATCGCCTGGGTCGTCATGGCGAGAAATAGGACCGTGTCGTAGATGCCTGCGAGCGGGTTGTGACTGAAGTAGAGCGGGGCCTTGCCCTTGAAGCCCGAGAGGTAGTATTTGACGGTAGCGGCCCCGAGCGCCCACTGCGCTTTCGTATGGGGGATGGTGTCCCTCCAGAGGGACTCGGGGGGACCTATGAAGAGGTATAAGAGCCGTGAGGCGGCCCCGATGGCGAATACGACGCCGATTGCGCCGTGGAGGTCGATGACCGCGTCCTCACCGGCCTCCGGGAGGCCGAGGAAGGCAGCGGAAAAGATCAAAGCGCCGAGCGGGATCAAGAGGAGGACCGTGCCGGCGACTACCCAGTGTATGATCCTCTGGTTCCTGGACCAGACCCGGAGCGGGCGGAACGCACCGCTCATTTTGCCAGCCTCTGCCCCAGAATCCCGAAAAAGACGATTGAGAGTGTTGCGGCTATTATGAAGACCCCGAGGGGCGCTACAGACGCTCCGAAGGGCAGGAGACCGAACCCGACGGCGTAGAGCGCGCCGGAATGGAGGAGAGCCCCCGCTATCATGAGCGTCGATACCGTCTTTGAGAGCCACTCCACGAACGGGAGCCTCGCGAGCGTATAGCCGACGCCGATGTTAAGGGCGGCGTCTACGTTGGAGTAGAAGAGAGCGCCTCCGAGCACGGACCTCTGGAACTGCGAGAGCATGAACCCGTGCTCGAGCGCCGCGTTAGCGTTCATGTAGAGTCCGAGCGCCATCGTCAGTACCAGATAGACCGAGCCGAAGGCCATGTTCGTCCTTCCGGCGGCCCAATCAGGAGATTGTCTCCTCGCGGAGTTGTATTCCAGGTATTGTCTCCTTGTCCTTATCATAAGACCCTCCCGGGAACTTTGGTTAAGGAAGAGCTTAGCACCGAAATCCCCGGTGTCAAGCGAAGGGAGGGTTTCTGTCAATGAGGGCGTAAGGGGGGGTATATTAAAAAAAACGCCAAAAAACCCCGGGGGTGTCATTGCGAGCGCGGCGAAGCAATCTCATCTTTTATCGCAATCATGTGAGATTGCTTCGTCGCAAGAAAGCCGCTCCTCGCAATGACAAAAAGAGCTTTTCACCCCTCTCCCACAAGTGAATGCATAAAAAAAGAGGCGCGGCTTTTAAGCCGCGCCTCTTAAAAAGCAGACTATGGGCAGCTCAGAGCGCGAAGGACCCGGAGCCGTTTATCCGTTCGCTGAAGTAGGGGATAGTCTTTTTAAGGCCGTCCTCAAGCTTTATCGTCGGGTTCCAGTCGAGGGTCTTCCTCGCTATCGTTATGTCGGGCCGCCTCTGTACCGGGTCGTCAGGGGGCAGAGGCATATGGATCACCTTTGAAGAAGAACCGGTGAGCCTCCTTATGATGTTGGCGAGCTCGAGCACCGTGAACTCCCCGGGGTTCCCGAGGTTTACCGGGCCCGTGACGTCGTTATTCTCCATCATCTTTATGATGCCGTCGACAAGGTCGTCCACGTAGCAGAACGAGCGCGTTTGGGACCCGTCGCCGTAAATGGTGATGTCCTGGCCCCGGAGCGCCTGCACGATGAAGTTGGATACCACCCTGCCGTCGTTCTCGAGCATCCGGGGCCCGTAGGTGTTGAATATACGTATGACCTTTATGTCGACCCCGTTCTGCTTATTATACGCGAACATGAGGGTTTCGGCGCACCTCTTGCCCTCGTCATAACACGCCCTCGGGCCTATGGGGTTGGTGTTCCCCCAGTAGTCCTCTGTCTGAGGGTGGACCTTCGGGTCGCCGTATACTTCAGATGTCGAGGCCTGGAGGATACGCGCCCTCACCCTCTTGGCGAGCCCGAGCATGTTGAGCGCGCCCATGATGTTCGTCTTTATGGTCTTCACCGGGTTGTACTGGTAGTGTACGGGGGAGGCAGGGCAGGCGAGGTTGTATATCTGGTCGACCTCGATGAGTATCGGCTCTATCACGTCGTGCCTTACTACCTCGAAGACAGGGTTGTCCATGAGGTGCGCGATGTTCTCTTTCCTGCCCGTGAAGAAGTTATCGAGGCAGATGACCTCGTTGCCCTGGTTCAGGAGCTTTTCGCATAGGTGGGAGCCTATGAACCCGGCCCCGCCGGTGACAAGTATCCTTTTCAAAAGAAGCCTCCTTCTTACCTGTTGTGAAATTCCGCGATCTTCGCGACGACGTACTCCTGCTGAACTGGCTTCAACTCCGCGTAAATGGGGAGCGCCAGCACCTCTTTGGCGGCAGATTCGGAGGCCGGGAAAGAGCCCTTCCCGTAGCCGAGGTACTTGAAGCACTTCTGCATGTGGAGGCTTAAGGGGTAGTAGACCTCGGACCCGACTCCCTCGCCTCCTAGCCAGGCCCTGAGTTCGTCCCTCTTTTTAACCCTTATCACGTACTGGTTGTAGACCGAGCGGTTCCACCCTTCGACATGCGGGAGCGCGACCGCGCCTTCGAGCCCCGCCTTTTTAAACAGCCTCGTGTACCGCTCCGCGTTCTTTATGCGCGCCTCCGTCCACTTTTCGAGGTATTTGAGCTTTACGCGGAGGACTGCGGCCTGCAGTTCATCGAGCCTGCTGTTCGCGCCGACCTCTTCGTGGTAGTAGCGGACTCTCGAGCCGTGGACGCGGAGCATCCTGAGCTTATCTGCCAATCTATCGTTATTGGTCGTCGCCATGCCTCCGTCGCCGAAGCAACCGAGGTTCTTCGTCGGGTAGAACGAGAAACAGCCGATGTCGCCGATAGCCCCCGCTTTTTTTCCCCTGTACTCGGCGCCGATCGACTGGGCCGCGTCCTCGATGACGGCAATGCCCTTCTTTTTGCAGACCGAGTTTATCGGGGCCATCTCGGCGCACTGTCCGTATAGATGGACCGGTATGACGGCCTTTATGGACTTTGTCTTTTTTATGACGGACGCAAGCGCGTCCGGGTCGATATTGTATGTGCGCGGGTCTATGTCGACGAATACCGGGATTGCGCCGAGACGGGCGATCGAGCCGGCCGTGGCGAAGAAGGTGAACGGGGTCGTAGCCACCTTGTCCCCCTGCTTCACGCCCGCGGCCATGAGCGCGAGGAGTATCGCGTCGGTCCCGGAGGCGACGCCTATCGCGTGCCTTGCGCCGCAGTACGAGGCTATTTCGGCTTCTAACCCGGCGACGTTCTTTCCGAGGACATAATGCTGGGAATCGCAGACGGCCTTTATTTCCTTGAGGACTTCACTTTTTATCTTATTATATTGAGCGGCGAGATTGAGCAGCTGTACTTTCAAAACCCTGTCTCCTGTATATTTTATTTTCAGACCCGCTTCGGCCTCGCGGGCTCTTCCCTCTCGATGGCCTTGCGGGCGTTATCGACTATGCCGTTTATGAACGCGCCGGACTCGGCTGACCCGAATTTTTTCGCGAGCTCGACGGCCTCGTCTATGACCGCCTTGTACGGGACGTCGGAATATTTAAGCTCGTAGACGGCTACCCGGAGGATGTTCCTGTCCACGACCGCCATCCGCTCGACCGTCCAGTTGTCGGAGTGCGCCTCAATGGCCGAGTCTATCTCCGCCCTATGGTCGACTACGCCCTTTATGAGCCTCTCGCAATACAGGCGCGCCTCCGTCCCCTCGGCGAGCCCTTCCATCTCGGAGCCGTAGTATTCGGACGATGCGTCCGCGGCCACGTCCATCCTGTATAGGACCTGGAGGGCTGTTTCCCTCGCCTTTCTTCTTACATTCATTCTTTTTTTCCGGAAAGCCCCTTGGTTTATTTCTTCTTTAAAGTCTTCAAAAGATTAGCCATCTCCATGGCGGTCAACGCCGCGTCCCTGCCCTTGTTGCCGGATTTGGTCCCGGCACGCTCTATCGCCTGTTCGAGGTTGTCGGCGGTTATGACGCCGAAGGATACGGGGGTGCCTGAGTCGAGCGCGACCCTCGCTATGCCCTTTGCGGCCTCTCCGGCGACATAGTCGAAGTGGGGCGTGCCGCCCCTGATGACGCACCCGAGACAGACTATGGCGTCGTACTTGTTCGACGCCGCGAGCGCCTTGGCGACCACGGGCATCTCGTAGGAGCCGGGGACTTTTACGACATCGACGTCGTCTTCAGCCCCGCCGCTCCGGAAGATGGTGTCGAGCGCGCCTTCGAGGAGCCTACCGCTTATGAAGTCGTTGAACCTGCCAACCACGAGCGCGAACTTGAGACCCTTTGCTGTAAGGTTTCCTTCGATCGTCCTCGGCATAAAGCCAGCCTCCTTGTGCTCGGCGCGCGGCCAGTTTTCGTTTCGGCGGGATTTATCCGGTCGAACGACTTTGCCGCTCCGGCAATGGGATAATGTTTCCTGATTCCAAAAATAAAAAACCGGACCCGCCCCCCGTCAAACGGGGGCGGCCCCTGGTCACGGTCCTGAAATGCCGACGGCCTAAAGCATGTGAGCCGATGAAAAAAGCCCTCTGCCGCTCCTCCGCCCCTCTGCCCCTACTTCGTCGTCTTTCCCGGGACCGCTTCGAACGAGTCGAGGTTCGTGAGGAGGTGCCCCATCTTCTCTTTCTTCACGCGGAGATAATTGACGTTCTTCGCGTGAGGGGTCGACTCTATCGGTACCCTTTCGACGACCTCCAATCCGTAGCCTTCGAGGCCGACTATCTTCTTCGGGTTGTTCGTGATGATGCGCATCTTGCGGACCCCGAGGTCGAGGAGTATCTGCGCGCCTATGCCGTAGTCGCGCAAGTCCGCCTTGAAGCCGAGCCTCTCGTTAGCCTCAACGGTGTCGAGCCCCGCGTCCTGAAGCGTGTACGCCTTCAATTTGTTCACAAGCCCTATGCCGCGCCCCTCCTGGTGCATGTACAGGAGGATGCCCTTGCCCGCCTTCTCTATCATCTTCATCGCGCCCTTCAACTGCTCGCCGCAGTCGCACCTCTCGCTCCCGAAGACGTCTCCTGTGAGGCACTCGGAATGCACGCGGACGAGCACCGGCTCATCCGGCCTTATCTCTCCCTTTACGAGCGCGAGGTGCTCGTGAAAGTCTATGTCGTTGGTGTAGGCTACGGCCCTGAACTCCCCGCCGTACCTCGAAGGTATAAGCGCCTCGGCGGCCCTGTGGACGAGGAGGTCTTTCTTCAACCTGTACTCTATTATGTCGGCTATGGTCACTATCATGAGCCCGTGCTCTTTGGCAAAGACCTCAAGGTCCGGCATGCGGGCCATGGTGCCGTCCTCGTTCATTATCTCGCAGATGATCCCCGCGGGACGCAGGCCCGCGAGGCGCGACAAGTCTATCGAGCCCTCGGTCTGGCCCGTGCGGACCAGCACCCCGCCCTTTCTCGCGCGTAACGGAAATATGTGGCCGGGCCTCGCGAGGTCTTCCGGTCTCGCCTTGTCCTGTATGGCGGTAAGTATCGTCACCGCCCTGTCGGAGGCGGAGATGCCGGTCGTGACGTCCTTCTTCGCGTCGATAGAAACCGTGAACGCGGTCCTGTACAGCGAGGTATTGTCCTCGACCATGGGTTTCAGGTCGAGGACGTCGGCCTTCTCTTCGGTGAGCGTCAGGCATATGAGGCCGCGCCCGTACTTGGCCATGAAGTTTATCGCCTCGGGGGTGGCGAGCTCGGCGGCCATGCAGAGGTCGCCCTCGTTCTCCCGGTCCTCGTCGTCGACGAGGATGACGATCCTGCCTTCCCTTATCTGCCTTAAGGCCTCTTCTATTCTCTTTATGGACATGCTTTTAAAGCTCCTGCTTTTTTAAAAAACCGTGCTCGGCGAGGAAGTCTTCAGTGACGCCTTTTTTCCCGGCTGAAAAATACCTCTCGACATACTTCCCGATGACGTCGGTCTCGATATTCACCTTTGCGCCTTCGGGCTTGTCCAGGAGGGTGGTCTTCTTGAACGTGTGGGGGATTATCGCGGCCCTTATGCCTTCACGGGTTATCTCCGCGATTGTGAGGCTTATCCCGTCTATGGCTATCGAGCCCTTCTTTACGACCTGGCCCATGAGAACGGACGGGACCTCGACCTCGAGGTCTATCGCCTCCCCCTTCGGCGTTTTTTTGAGTATCATTCCGATGCCGTCGACGTGCCCCGAGACCATGTGGCCGCCGAGGGGTTTCGAGAGCGTGAGCGCGCGCTCGAGGTTGACTCTGCTCCCGGCCTTCAACTCCGCAAGGGTCGTTACAAGGAGCGTCTCTTCGCTCAAGTCGGCTGTAAAAGCCCCGTGTTCCTTGCCGACTACCGTGAGGCAGGCCCCGTTTATGGCGACGGAGTCGCCTAAGCAGACTTCATCGAGAGGAAGGGCGGTCTCTATGGTTATTCTACCAAATGCGCCCCTTTTTTCAATGTTTTTTACTCGTCCTACGTCTTCTATTATGCCTGTGAACATGGCGAAAACCCCGTTTTAAAGCCGATAGAAGGCCAAATACGCTTCCAAACCGCCCCACAAGGCCTTCACCTTGTCAATGGGAGGAGATCTAAACCGGATAACCTTCTATCAATATATCGCAACCGGACCTTTTTACAACGACATCCTTCAACTTTGGGGCGGCCTCAAGCCTTCTCAAACCTAAGCTTCCGATCGACGGCCTCCCGTCTGCCCCGATGAGCATGGGAGAGATGAAAAAGAGAAACCTATCGACGAGGCCGGCCTTTACAAGGGAGGCCGCAAGAGTCCCGCCGCCTTCGACGAGGAGGCTTGAGACCTCCATTTTGCCGAGCTCTTTGAGGACCCGTCTGATATCGAGCCCGTCGTTTTTAGCGGGTACGACGACTACCCTCGCGCCGAGTCCGCGCGCCTTTCTGACCCTTGACGCGCTTGCGCCCATGCCGGTGAATATGACGAGCCTTTCGGGGTTATTTAAGACCTTTGCGCTGAATGGGGTCTTAAAAGAGCTGTCGAGGACTACTTTCAAGGGGGCCCTGCCCCTGACAAGCCTCACCGTAAGCTCCGGGTCGTCGCGCAGTAGCGTATTGACCCCGACCATGACGGCGTCGGCCTCAGAGCGTAATCTATGGACCGCCTTCCGGGATGCCTCTCCGGTTATCCACCTCGATTCGCCGGTTGCAATCGCTATCCTGCCGTCGAGGGTGGAGGCGAGTTTTAAAGTGACGTATGGGGTCTTCGTGGTGATAAACTTCTCGAAGGGCCTGTTTATCGCACGGCATTCTGATTCAAGAACGCCGCTATCGACCGCGATGCCGGAGGCCTTGAGCTTCTTTATGCCCCTGCCCGCGACGAGCGGGTTCGGGTCTTTCGCGCCGATTACCACCCTTTTTATCCCGGCGCTTATTACGGCGTCGCCGCAGGGCGGAGTGCGCCCGTAGTGTACGCACGGCTCTAACGTCACATAGAGGGTGGCGCCTTTGACGCCGCCTTTCGCGGACCTTAACGCCTCTATCTCAGCGTGCGGGAGCCCCGCCTTCCTGTGCCAGCCGGACCCGATAACCTTTCCGTTTTTTACTATGACCGCGCCCACGGCGGGATTGGGGGATGTTTTTCCGATGCCCTTTTTGGCGAGCCGGAGGGCGAGGCTCATGAACAGTTCGTCGTCAGGCTTCACTTCGACCCCTTCTTCACGTCGAGGAGGTCCTTCAATTCCTTCATGAACTCGTTTATGTCGCGGAACTCCCTGTAGACCGAGGCGAACCTCACGTACGCGACCTCATCGAGCCTTTTGAGCTCTTCCATCACCGCCTCCCCTATGGAAGACGAAGGTATCTCCCTCTCGCCGGAATCCAGAAACCTCATCTCGAGCTTGTCGGCGGCCTTCTCCATCTCCTCCATCGACACCGGCCGTTTCTCGCAGGCCTTCACTATGCCGCCGAGTATCTTGCCCCTGTCGAATGACTCCCTCGTCCCGTCTTTTTTAACGACGAGGGGGAGGGTCTCCTCGACCCGCTCGTAGGTGGTGAAGCGTTTGGCGCACCCGAGGCATTCTCTGCGCCTCCGGGTGGTGGAGCCGTCCTGAGAGAGCCTGGAATCTATGACCTTGTCTTCGAGAAAGCCGCAGAATGGACACTTCATAATGGGGCAATATACAAAAGAAAGGCGGAAAAGACAAGAGGTTTGAGGGGTTCGTGGCGGGCCATCTACGCTTGCCCATTATCGAAAGCGCGGTCGTCATTGCGGGGAGCTTCAGCTCCGGGGACCCGCTGGTGCCGTCTCTTAAGGATAAGATCGCCTTGCACTCGCGATGGCTGCATTCACCGCACCGAAAAAACGGATCTCCCCGACAGGGGTCGGCGGTCCTCAGCCCCCCCCCGGACAGCCTATCCATCACCAGACAGGAGTCTGGTGTTTTATCGGCTAAATAAAAAAGGGCCCCCTTAGGGGCCCTTTTGTCTATGTGCGATGGTTAGATGAGTCCGCGCGCGTAACGAGGTTACTTATCGCCGAGCACCGCGTCCTTGCAGGCCTTGGCGACCCTGAACTTCACCACCTTCTTTGCGGGTATCTTTATCGCGGCGCCGGTCTGGGGGTTCCTGCCCATGCGCGCCTTCCTCTTCACGAGCACGAGTTTGCCTACCCCGGGTATCGTGAACGAGTTCTTGGCTTCCTTGTAGGAGAGCTGGGCAAGCTGATTGATCATCTCGCCGGCGATCTTCTTGGTAACGCCCACCTTCTTTGCCAACTGATCCGCGATCTGTGACTTCGTTAGTGCCTTTCCCATCTGAACCTCCTGTTTTTTTAATAAGAGATTTTTGAAATCCGCGCCGCGCCTGCCCCGCGGTCCGCACCCTTGAACGCCGACGGATGTATTCTCGATGTTGCGCCCGCGGCCATTGTGCCCCTCTTTTCAAACGCCGCCCGGCCCTTCAAGATCTGCCCGGCTGTTCATGATTCGCGCCCGTTCAGGCTGCGCCGCCCCTTTGTTTACGCGGTCTCTGTAATTTAGGGTTACTTATTCATACAATTTTTTTTAACCATTTGCAAGAACAAAAGTAGAAAAATTTTTTCCGTCACGGTGCGCTAACCCGCGCGCGCCGGGCCTCGAAGGCCCCTTTCCCGCAACTCATCCCCGCCCCTTTCCGCCTCTCAAGAAAATCGGCGCGTCCATTTTATTTTTCATTGACACGCCGCCCAACGAATGTTAATAATAGCTATTACGCCCCCGGCGGCTACTTGAGCCGAAGGGGCTTCGACAATTCAAGGGGCAGTAGCTCAGTTGGGAGAGCGCAAGGCTGGCAGTCTTGAGGTCAGGGGTTCGATCCCCCTCTGCTCCACCAGTAAAATAAAGGGGTTAGCCAACATTGGTTAGCCCCTTTTCTTTTGTATTGTATAGTTTTTGTATAGTTGGTTTTTCGGTCAAGGCCGCTTCGAGTATTTCAACTGCCTTGACCTTATGCGCCGGGGCAAGTGTGCATAGCGGTGGGTCATTGTAAGGGTCTTGTGGCCTAATAGCCCCCTGTAAAGGCATGCGGAGGAGCGATCCTCCTTTAATATGAAAGGTACCGCCTCGCCAAATCGTACTTTCAAACAGACTCCCACTCGAGTTTTCTTTTTCTCTGCTGACAATCCCGGCAAAGGCCGTCAATCATCCCGATCGAGATCCCGCCGCACCCCCCGCACTCTTGCGCCTCAAAACCCATAAGAGTTTTCGTGAGCCGCAATTCTTCGACCTGTCCTGACTTTAAAGTGAATGACTTCACGGCGGCATTACGGCAGGCTGACTCGCATAGCCCGCATCCGATGCATCTGCATGCCTTGAAGGTTATTTCCGCAGACCCGCCTTCCGCGGAGTACTCAAGGGCGTCCGTCGGGCAGAAGCTCACGCACCTAATGAGGCCGTTGCAGCCGTCGCACTTGTCCGCGTCTATCTCCTTTCCAATAAAAGGCAGGGGCACGCACGGGTCTATATTGCGCTGTCCTTCCTCAAGCTCCCTTATTATTTCAAGGGACCTTCGTTGTCTGGCAGGGACCGGGCCGGGGTCACGGTCCCGTTCGGGATCCTCCGGTTCAGGGACGAACCTTGAGATCGCCCTACCTATCCCCCTGAACATCTCCCGCCTTGGACCGCTCTCAAGGTCATGCCGGTCAGCCGACCTTGTCAGAAATATCCTCTCCCTCCTTCCAAATAGAAGGAGCAACCTGTTCGCGGCATCGATATTGGACCGGATGATCCCGCCTCCCGTGGCCCTGCCGCAATTTTCGCAATCGCCTGCAAGGAGCCCCAGGTCTTTCGCGCTCTTTAAACAGAGGGCGTCAAGAAAGGCGTAATCCAGCGCCCCGAGGCAAGTGACTGCGGCAGAGCGCCCTCCCGCACTGGAACACCTGATGCGCAACTCTTTGCCGGTATCCGAAACCGCCTGGCTGGCTACTTCCGCTAGAAAACTCTCCTTAACGCTCAACGCTCCTGCCGGACACGCGTTCGCGCATATGCCGCAGTCGTCGCAAAGGCCGTAGTCTATCTCAAGCGGATTTAGAGTGATCGCCCGCTTGGTGCAGACGTCCAGGCATGGATGACCGGAATAGTCCTTGTAACGGCCAGGCAGGCACTTCCCTGGCGCAACCCTGAGCTTATCGAGAAAACGCATCTGACTCATGGAATATCCACTCCAGCTCCGAATCGATGAATTGCCCGGTAAAACAGGCTATCTCCCTGTAAAAGGCATGCACCATCGCCCGTTCCACCTTCTGGAGGAAAGGCCTGCACCATCTTCCAAGGTGCGCTTTCATGAATTCCGACTGGAGCCTTTTTGCATGCCCGGCCCCCTCCGCGTCGCCCTTTTCAAGCGACGAGGCTTCCATCGCGCACAGATGTCCCATGAACTCAAGCTCTATGCCGAAGTGATCAGGGAACAGGGAACATGCTTCAGGCATGCTGAAGCCGCTCTTCTTATAAAACAGGAGCACACGGCTTGAGGCATCCCCGCATAACTGTCCTTCGGTCGAGGCCTGGACCGATTCGTATGGCGAAAGAAATGCCCCTGAGGAAAGAAGACACGACGCAAATTCGACCGCAAGCTCTTCTATTATCTCATCGTCTTTTCTGCCTTCAAACCCCTCCAGCAACCTCTCGGAGAAGGCCCCGACGATGTTCCCGTCCCTCAACGCCTGAAGGAACGGCAGGTCCACTTCTCTCAAAAATACCCTTGAGGCGAGTGAATAGAGGCCCTGCCTTGCCTCTGCCTCCGTTATCGCCTCAAACCCTGGACGGGTAGCTGTCATTTGCATCCCTTTATCTCCGGTTCCGGCGGCGGGAGCTCGGCGTCAGGCCGTACCGGCCTGCCCTCTTTGCCGTATCTGAAATAGGGCGCGCCCTCGCAGATCCCCTCAAGGTGCCTGCCGGTGTTGTAGTAGGCCCTTATCCCGCCGCTCAAGTTGTAAACGTTAAGGCCCTGCTTTTCAAGGACGAGGCAGGCATTCTCGCTACGCCTGCCCGAGGCGCAGTAGACGATTACCGTCTTTTCGCCGTCAATCCCCGCCGCCCTTTTTGTGAGAACGGACACAGGGATATTTATGCTCCCCGGTATCCTGCAATCATTGTACTCGTGAGGCTCCCTCACGTCGACCAGGACCGCTCCACCTTTGGCAAGCATCTTATCCGCGTCAAAGACATATATGTCCTCGCAGGCGGACAAGGCGCGCGGGACCAAAAAACCTGCCAGGAGAGCGGCTATCGCGCCCATCGCTTGCACAAGCCTATGCGCTCTTTTTCTTTCCATCCTTCTTCGCGCCCGGAGCCCGCCCCCTGAAATCCGGCCCGGAGTATGTGTATCTGAGCGTCTCCTCGTAGGCCTTTCTTGCGGCTTCCATGTCGACCTTGTAGTCCTGGTATCTGTCCCCGGGCTCCGCCTTCCCAACCGTTACGACAGTATCATACCAGCCCTGCGAGCCGCCTATCGGGTCCGTGGAGACCGGGATGATGAAGTTGGGGTGCGCCCCCTTGTCCTTCCAGAATACATGCAGGTACTCCGGGTCGTCGGACGTTGCCCACTCCGGTTTTTCCTTGAGTTTGAGGGATGCGAGCCTCCCGTACTCGGTATGGCCGAAGGAATTCGAGACGGCGACCACCCTGGGATGGATCCCCTCGGTTACGAAGGCCTTGGTCACCATATATCCTATCCTCGATGTTATCCTCACGAGGTCGCCGGTCTTTATGCCTTTCTTCTCCGCGACCTTCGCGTTTATCCAGACAGGGTTATAGTGGATTATCTCGGCAAGCCACTTCTGGTTCGCTGTCCTTGACTGGACATGGACGTTCCACTTGAAGGTTATGAGCACCAGATCGTCCTCTTTCATCTTTTCGTGCGCCGGTATCGGCTCATAGTGGGGGAGCGGGTTGAACCCGTGCCTGGCCCACTCCTCGGCATAGATGTTTATCTTCTTGTCCTTCGTGCCAAAGCCGTTTTTCTTGTATAGCCCGTATTCAGGCTCGGCGTCTACGGGCTTCGGAGACCAGACGCCGTTCTTCTTGAGATACGCCCACCCACCGGCCTCCTTGACCCCCGGCACGCTCTCGGCCATATACTTGATATAGTCCTCGGTCGTGCCGTAGTCGAAGTACTTTTTTACGCCCCTGCCGCCCGTGGGGTCGAGGTGCTTGGTCACCAGCTCAAGGACTATGTCCCTGTAGCTTTTGCATTCTCCAAGCGGCTTTACGACCGGCTGTCTTATGCCGACCCACGGCGTCTCGATTGAAGACGGCATATTCTCGATGTCGAACCGCTCAAGATAGGTCGTCTCCGGGAGGATGAGGTCCGAGAGCGCGGTCGCCTCGCTCATGAAGGTATCCATGGACACATGGAACGGGATGAGCTTCTCGTCGAGATAGACCTCGCGCCATGTCTCCGCGTCAGGGTTTGAATAACACCCGTTGTAATAATGCCTGATGTAGACGGATATCTTCTGGCGCCCCTCCTTTATCATCTGGGCCACGTGGTGGCTGACCTTGTGCTCCGCCAGCGGATATTCGCGGGGGTGCGCAAGCTCGCTTTTTTCCTTTGGAGCCGGGGGCTCGGGCTGCGGGTGCTTGAAGGAGACCCCCCTCGGAAGGCAATAGCCGCCTTTCTCTTCTATGCTGCCTGTCACGATGTTAAGTAGCATCGTGCACCTTTCGCTGTACGCGCCGTTGAAGTGCTTGGCCGGCCCCCTGTACGTGTACGTGGTGCACCTCGGGGCCGCCAGCGCGAACTCTATCGCTATCCTCTTTATATCCTTCGCCGGAACGGAGCTGACCTTCTCCGCCCACTCGGGCGTGAACTGTTCGAGGTACTTCGCGAGCTTGTCCGCGGGATAGTTGGTCCATCTGTTTATGAACGCCTCGTTATGGAGCTTGCTACTGACGATCACGTTGCACATGGCGAGGGCCACCGCCCCGTCCGTCCCCGGGAATACGGGGAACCATTCATCGGCCTTCCCAGCGGTATTCGACATCCTCGGGTCGAAATACACGAGCTTGGCGTGGTTATCGACCCTGCCCTCGACCACACGCTGGACATAAGGGTTGTGGAAATAGCCGGCTTCGTAGACGTTGCCGCCGAAGATCAGCATGTACTTTGTATTCGTGAAATCCGGGGTCTCGATATCCGGGCCCCATGTGGCCTGCATCCCGATCTTCTTGCTCGACTCGCATATGGAGGTATGGTTGAGCCTGGTGTCCGAACCGAGGGCGTTCATAAACCGATTGTCAAAGCCGAACCACCTGTTCCTGCCTATGTGGAGCGCTATCTCGTTCGGGCTCCCCTTTCCGGCCTTAGCCCGGTCAAGGACCTCATTAATCCTTGCCGCGAGCTCCTGGTAAGCCTCTTCCCATGTTATCCTCTTCCACTTGCCTTCGCCGCGCCTGCCGGCCCTCCGCATCGGATACAGGACCCTGTCGGGGTCATAGAGCTGATTTGTTCCCGCGTTGCCCTTTGCGCACAGCTTCCCCCTGTTCCCCGGGTGCTTCGGGTTGCCTTCGAGTTTTACGACCCTTCCGTTTTCTATGAACGCGAGCCCCCCGTCCTCGACATTGCACTGAAGGCACGTATACGGGACGGCCTCTACCCTCGGAGCGCCTGTGACATGGGAAGCGGTGACGCCTCCGTCCGCGAACTCCATGGCCTTCAAGACCTTCGGCCCCAAAGCCACGGCCGCCGCCGCAACGGCCCCTATCTTCAGAAAGTCCCTTCTCTTAAGCCCCATCGCGGTACCTCCGGTTTATGTCAGGGGGATTATCTGCCCGCCGTAAACGATTATGTATCTGAGGGCAAGGACCCCGACCAGGACCATCGCGGATATCAACGCCGTTGTCCCCGCCTTAGGCTCTGCCCCCTTCGCGAGCACGTTCGACCAGGAGACTATGACGGGTATTACGAGCCCGATGGTAACAAGCCCTATCCAGAAGACCAGCGACAACCCGCCGCTCAATATCACCCCCGCCGCCTCCCTGCTTAAGGGCGACGACGTCGACGCCGTTATGAGCATGAAAGCCACGAGCGCAAGCTGGAAGAGGAGGAGCACCGCGTTCGCGGCGTTGAGCGAGGAGAGCCCTTTCCTGCCTCCCGAGAGCGAGACGGCAAGGGATACAGCCGCTATGCCGGTTGTGGCCGAGGCCACCATGAATACGGGTATTACCGCCCCGTCGGACCATAGGGGCCTCGCGTTCGTCGCAACGTTCAGGGCAACGGCCGTGTACGCCGATACCCCGACGGCGCAAACCGAGCCTATGACGAGTATCAGCGCCTTTGAGCCCTTCACCGCCTCCACCCCTCTCTGCAGGGCTATGTTCAGGAGCGAAAACAGGCCCAGGCCGATAAGGAACCAGACACCCCATGTAAGCGGGGCCGTGACGCTCCCCCTGTAGAGGAGGGTTATGAATCTGAAGGGCCTGTCGAGGTCAAGGATGAGTATCGGGACGTCCACGATGATCGAAAGGAGCGCGAGGTACGCCCCGGCTGCGGCTATCTTCTTATACCTTTCGTCGTCAAGGTATGAGGCCGCCGCCGAGGCGATGAACGACCCGGCCGCCATGCCGCTCAGGAAAAAATGGACGACTATCAGCATCCCCCAGGGGACCAGACCTTCCCCGAAAAAGTGGGGCACGTTATACGAAACCATACCGTTCATATTACCCCCTTCTGCTCTAACGCCCCTTCCGTTCCGGCAATCGATGTCACCCCGCCCCTCATCGCCTCCACATACTCCTCGAGCCCTATATAGAAGACCGAAGGGTCATTGCCTGTGGAGGGTTTGAGCTGCTTTACGGGGTTCCTTCCGACATAAAGGGATATCTCGCTGCCAGGGTCGTTGAGGTCGCCGAAGATCCTTGCCCTGCCCAGGCAGCTCTGGACGCAGGCGGGGAGCAAACCCTTCTCTATCCGGTGCACGCAGAAAGTACACTTGTCGGCGGTCTTCGTGACGGCGTTCAGGAACCGAGCGTCGTAAGGGCAGGCTGTCATGCACGAGCGGCAACCTATGCACTTGTCGTTGTCGACGACGACCGCGCCGTCACCCCTCTTATAGGTGGCCTTTGTCGGGCAGACCCTTACGCATGAAGGGCTTTTGCAGTGGTTGCAGAGCCTCGGCAGGAAATGCCTCGTCACGTTCGGGTAAGTACCCTTGTCAACATACTTGACCCACGCCCTGTAGACGCCAACTGGCACATCGTTTTCCGCCTTGCAGGCGACCGAGCACGCATGGCATCCGATGCAGCGCCGGAGGTCTACGACCATCCCCCATCGGACCTTCCTGCCTGCCCCCTCCTTTTCACCTACATAATGCTGATCATCTCTTTCCATAAAAAAACCTCCGCTTTACTGCCGCGACCATGCCCATAACCAATCGAGGCAAGTCATCGGCACCTACCTCTCCATCACCTAAAACTCGAGTTGCAGCCTTGAAAAAACGAGGGTCTCGTTCCTGGTGGACTGATTTGCGGCGCCCAGGGCGACACTGTCCGGATGTCCCTTGCCCAGCATCGCATAATCGACTCCGCCCTCGATGCTCACGCTCTCCCAGAGCAGGTACTTGAGCTGGGCATAAAGATCGGTGCCGATATACTTTTCAAAGCCCGGGTCCGCGGCCGTATGCGTATACCAGCCGGCCCCTACATAGCCTTCAAGCTTATCCATTATGGGAATGGCCGCGTTCGCCTGGATGGTAACCAGTCCGTTGCCGAGGTTCGTATTATCCGTGGCGTAACCGCCGCCGTCTATGTTTACGAAGCTCGTGTCAATGCCGGTGTCCGTGGGACCCTGCACGTTTAGCTTCCCGGTGTACCCCCAGTACCCCGTAGTGCCGACGATCGACATCGGGGTAATAAAGGAATCGGCGCTGTCCTTTGCGGCGTCATCGAAGTCGTTGTCCCCGCTGGCGTAGATGCCCAAGAGGCCGACCCTGACCGTCCTGACGGGGACTTTCACCTCAGCCTTGACGGCAAAGCCCGAGTTCTTCCTCTCCGTGGGATCCCCTCCGGACGCCGGGACCGTCCTTTCTCCCCAATTATATAAGACGAACGCGTTGAAGTCGGCTGACTCGAACTTTCCGCTGTACCTTACGCCCGTGTAATACTCGTTTGTCGTGCTTGCGCCGGTCACGGAGTTGGCCGGCTTGGTGTTGTCATTCAGGGCATAGAAGGACGCCCCGAACCCGGCCTTTGTGTCGGCGTCAAAAAACCACTGGTCCACGTCGTCTGCCGGATGAGAGCTCTCCGAGCCTTCGTCCAGGTTTCCATGGGCCATGCGCACCTCCACGTCCGCGACCTTGCCGAGGAGCATGTATGTGAGGGGGTTGTAGTCCCAGTCGCCGCTGAAAAGCGTGTCCCCGAATTTATCCGACATCGGCACCAGCCCGGCCACTATGGTAAAATCCGTGTGGTTCGGTATGGGGGCTGAGATATAACCATGCCTCAGGGCGACCGCCGGGTCACCGCTGGATGAGCCGTCCAGAGTGTATCTTGCGTTGGCGACATTTGAATTTATATGCCCGATATTGAGCTGGATGTGAGCCTTTAAGCCGCTGTCCCACTCGAAATCAAGCGTAGGCCTGAACCTGAGCCTGGATGCCTGAATATCATCGCCTTCCGTAAAAGCATCGTCCTTGCCTGCGTCCTGATAATATGAATTGACCCTGAATTGCCCATGCCAGGCGGTTTCAACAGCATACGCATTTTCCAGCCCGGTAGCGTAAATCGCGCAGAAAAACAAGACAAACCAAAAAATCCGCTTCGACATTCGGCTCCTCCGTTCTCTTGGACCTTTTTAAAAGAGCGCCTTAGTCTCTTAACCTCCTTAAAGGTATTTGGGGTCTTGGATTCAAATCAAAAAGCCAGCACCGCCCGAAAGCAGTATGCTGTGACACAGGATCAGAACGGGAAAAGGTATTTTCGGGAAACGAACGGGTTCAGCGAAGAGTTGTGGTTTTTACGAGAGTAAGGAGCAGTTGAAGGAAAGTAATAAGAGAATGGAGAAACAAATAGGAGACCACTATTAGTCATAACAGTATCCTCTTCTGCCAGCGCACACGCGAGGGGCGCAGTGCATTAAAAAGTCACTATCTCACGGACGTAGACCTTCCTTTTTGAGTAATTCAAGGTAAATTGTGCAGTTGCTGACAATCATATCCGTGTTCAACTGCACTGTCAATACAGTGCGCTATTCATAAGGCTAACGGCATACCCGCGAAAAATCCGTTCCAGGAAAATAAAAAGGGTTTGGCGGAAAAGCCAAACCCTTTTTATTTTAAAAATGACTATGAATTCCCTAGACTTCCCCTCTCCCATCAAGGTGGAGGGGGGTTAAACATCAGGATTGCCGGTGTGAAATAGTCCTGCCCGGCGTACAGGTCCCGTGCCAAAGAAAGGTCAAGA
Organism: Deltaproteobacteria bacterium; assembly: GCA_016218095.1. GTDB lineage: Bacteria > Desulfobacterota > GWC2-55-46 > GWC2-55-46 > GWC2-55-46 > GWB2-55-19. The sequence continues at coordinate 31,813 of JACREV010000086.1, forward strand.
AGCGGCTTACGAGCCTGTCCGCAAGGCAGACAAACGCTAAAAAAAGAATCCCGCCGACCAGATACCACATGCAAGACCTCTTTTCTTTTACGCCTTGGCTAAAATCCGCCTGACCCTCCGGCGTTATTCCGCGAAGGCTTTCCCGGCGTGCAGTTCCCGTACCAAAGCAGGTTGCAAAAGCGGCTCACGAGCCTGCCAATCAGGTATACGAACGAAAAGACGAGAGCAACACCAAAAATCCCGCCGACCAGATAATCCATGCGCACCTCCGTCACGCCTTGCCTTAAACTCTTCCTACTCGAAAAAGTTTTTCTGGGTCGTCGCCTTCTTTTCGACCTTCGCCTTTTTGAATGTAAGGCCGCCGCGCTCAAGGTCGGGGTATACGGCCTCCTCTGTCCCGTTCAGCAGTCCAGCTATCGTCAACAACTGGACCTTGGGGAAGCTCTTTCCTATCGGAGATTCGTAGTACCCCGTTCCGACCGCCTCCTCGCGCATGGGCCTTGTCGGCTCGGAGAGGGTAATAAAGAGCCCCATCTCCGCGCCCTCGCGCTCGACGACGCCTACGAGGTCGCGCACCATGGAAACGCTCACGTTCTCGCCGCCCTTGACCGAGACGACTATCTTCTTTGCGTGGCCGCCGTTCTTTTCGTCCTGAAAATAGATGAGCCCGTCTATGCCTGAGTCGGCCCCCTTCTTTTTGCCCTGATAAGGTTGCGCGTTAACGAGCGAGCACGCCCACCACTGGAACTGGTATTTGTCGCGGACCGCAAGGTCCCTTGCGCCGTCGAGGTCTTTAGGCGTGCCGTGCACCTCGAAAGTGATATCCGGGAACGCGTCACGGAGGCGCTTTTCGATGAGTGAGATTGCGAGGTGAGTGATGTCGATGCCTATCCATTGGCGGTTGAGTTTTTGGGCCGCATGGACGGCTGTGCCGCAACCGCAGAAGGGGTCAAGGACGATGTCGCCTTCTTCACTTGAAGACTTAATTATACGCTCCAAGAGAGAAAGGGGTTTCTGCGTTGGGTAACCCAGAGTTTCCACATTCGAGCCGTGCAAATGCTCTATGTCGTCCCAATTATCTGAAATAGGTTGACCGTGCATTTCATCAAGAAAACGCTTCAACTGCGGCACAGCGCCCGGTTTTGATTGAACAATCAAACCATTGTCGTAAGCTTTTTGCATACGTTCTTTTGTCCACCGCCATACTCTTGTCACACCAAGAAATTCATAAGTCAAATTTGGTCTGTTTTTGTTTGGATTTGTTAAATCACCGAGCCTGTATTTGCGTCCATCCTCATTTGTAAAACGATAGAAATTTTCAACATACTCAGGATCATGCTCAGTATATACTTTGAAAAATTTAGCATTGTCAGTTTTAGCATATCGAAAGATTATATCCCTGCAATTTGGAAAATTAGAAGTAGTATGGCTTTTGGGCTGTGACCGTAGCCATGAAATCTCATTCCTGAAGTTCTCATTCCCGAACACCCCGTCCAGGACAATCTTCAAATAATGGCTCGCCGTGGGGTCGCAGTGCAGATACAGACTCCCGGTGGGTTTAAGGACGCGGTGGAGCTCAAGGAGGCGGTTCGCCATCATTGTAAGGTACGCCATCATGTCGTTCTCGCCGAGAAAATGCCGGATGGCCCTTATCATCTCGGAGACGTTCGTGTTCCCCTGACGGAGTATCTCGGTATACTCGCGCTGGGCCTGCTCGCCCCAGTGCCAGCTGTCCTCGAAGGCGGTTATCTGCGCGTCGGACTGGTGCCCCTTGGGCGACTTGAAAAGTATGTTGTAGTCGCGCTTGGAGTTGAAAGGCGGGTCGAGGTAGATGAGATCGACGCTTTCATCCGCTATGTGCTCGCGGAGGATGTCAAGGTTGTCGCCGAAATAGAGTCGGTTCATTAGAGGCCCTGCCCTCGTGCCGGGATTTGAGGGACATGATATCAGGAATGCGCAATGGTTTGCAACCTTCCTCCATCCCCCTCACCCCCCCCTCTCCCACAAGGGGAGGGGGGGGAATGAAACCCCTCGCGGAAGCCCCCTCTATCCCCTCCCCCATCAAGGGAGGGATTTTAAAGAAGATAAGCTCCCCCCGTCCCTCTTTGGAAAAGATGGAAACAGCCCCCCTCAAACCCCTCAAAAATTTTTGGACAACCCGCGGTCTTTTTGGTAGAATCCTCTTTAAATAATATAATAATTGTAACCTGAAGAGGCCCCCCAGGGCCGGCAAGAGCAGTGTCTTTTCCGGGCGGGTATTGCAAATCCATCTTTATCAATGGAGTCGTTCCAAGAGAATTATGCCCAAGGTCCTTTCCCTTTTTATCCTCCTCACATCCTTGCTTGTCGGAGAAGCCATTGCGGCGGACCTCCTCGTGCCGGAGTCCTACAAGACCATACAGGAGGCGATAGAGGCCGCGGGGCCCGGCGACACCGTCCTCGTTAACGAGGGCGTCTACACCGAGAACCTCTCCATACGGAAGCCCTTGAAGTTGAAGGCCGTCAAGGGGCCGGAGCTTACCGTCATAAGGGCGGCTGTAAAGGAAGAGCCCGCGATACTCGTCTCCGGCACGGAGGGCGTCGTCATCTCCGGGTTCGCGGCTAAAGGGTCGCTGAGCTCCGGGATCACCCTCAAGAACGTAACGAACTCCGAGGTGAGCGGCAACGTCGCCGATGAAAACGTCTACGGCATCGCCCTCTACGACTCGAGCGAGAACTCCGTCACCGGCAACGCGGCGGACAGGAACGAATACTACGGCATTTACCTGGAAAAATCCCACCACAACACCATAGAGGGTAACAACGCTAACAGGAACTACGACAAGGGCCTCTTCATAAGCTACTCGAACAGCAACGTCATAAGAGAGAACACCGCGAACCTGAACACCTGGAACGGGCTGACGCTCTGGTCTTCAAACGACAACGTTATAGTGGACAACACAACGCTCCGGAATATGTACGGCATAGTGGTAAGCGACTCCAAGGACAACGAGATATCCGGGAACACGACCCTGCCGAACGTCTTCCTGATACTCCCCGTTGTCCTCATCTACCTCGGGATAGTCACTTACCTGATACAAAAGAACGTCCTTAAACTGGCGTACGGGGTAAGATAATGCAACGGATACTCAAAATGCTCGGCGTCTTCAGCACCGCTTCCATCGTGCTTGCGAGCTTCGGGCTGATACTGGCTACTTCCAGCTTCATAAGCGGGTTGCAGCTCGTCAAGTCCGCCTCCATCGTCGAGAGGAAGATACACCGCTTCAACGGGTTTACGGCTCTCACCATATACGTCATACTCGCCATCCTCGCCTTCTGGTACGAGGGGTTCGGGTTTCTCCGCCTCCTCGGCTGGGTCTCGGGGCTCTGCGTATTCCTCCTCAAGATACTAATAGTAAGGTCCAAGAAGAGAAGGGCGTTCAAGTACCTGAGCTGGCTCGGTGGCACCCTCATACTCGTCTGGCTCTATATGGTCTACATCCACATACCGGTCTAAAAGGCCCGGCCTTTGTCGAACCGCATCACTTCCGGAGGACGGTTACTCGCGTGAGGAATGAGGACCCGAAAACGGGGAAGGGCCCGGCGATCGCGCTTATATTGCTTATCGCGGCCTTCGGGGCGCTCCGCGTTGCGTCTGCCTTGAACGACCTCTACATCGACGAGATCTGGTCTCTCCACTTCGCCTCGCGCGCCTCATCTGTTTTCGACGTCTTCTCGGTCCGCCACGACAACAACCATATCCTGAATACCGTCTACCTCTATTTCGCCGGGAGCGGCTCGCTCTTCCCGTCCATCCCGCCGACATTCATCCATCAGAGGCTCCTCTCGGTTGTCGCTGGGACGCTTTCGCTCGGCGTCCTCGCGTACATGGGGCTTAAGCGCGGATTCCTCGAGGCGGTGACGCTCGTGCTGATCGCGGGCGCCTCCTACCCGCTCGTCCTGTATTCATCCGAGGCAAGGGGCTACGCGCCGGCCATCCTGTTCGCGCTTTTGTCTTTTGCGCTCGCAGAAAGGTGGATTAAGACGCGGTCCTTTATCATCCTCCCCTTCTATTGGGCCGCCGTCGCGCTCGGCCTTCTCGCCCATTCGAGCTTCTTCTACGTTTTGCTCGCCCTCGGCGGCTGGTCGATAGCGGAGAGGCTTAAGTCCGGCATGGATAACAGGGCACTAAGGGACGTCATCCTTTTCAACGCCGTCCCGTTCGCGGCCTTCGCCGCCGTATACGTATTTTTCATAAGCGGCATCACCATAGGCGGCGGCACCGAGGGGGATATATTGGGCTCGGCCCTCTCTGCCTCCGCAAAGGCCTTCGGCGTGCCGGGCGGAGGAATGGCTTCGGGGATAATCGGCGCGATCGTCGCGATCTTTTTTTTCGCGGGAGGCGTGTCGCTGGAGTCGAGGCAGGGCTCACGGAGGTGGGTCTTCTTCGCGCTATGCATCGTCGTAGCGCCGGCCCTTGCTATCGCGGTAGCGAAGCCGGAGTTCTTCTACTTCAGGTACTTCCTCGTCTCTTTCCCGTTCCTCTACATCCTCGTAGCATTCGTCCTCGCCAGGGCCTTCCGCCGGTCATCAGCCGGAAAGGCCCTCTACGCGGCGTGCATGGCCTTATTCCTCTTATCCAACTTATATTCGGACTGGAGGCTCGCAACAATCGGCAGAGGCGCATACTTTGACGC
>JACREV010000087.1 GCA_016218095.1 Deltaproteobacteria bacterium
CACGAGCCGAGGATCGTGTGGACGGCTGACGGCCTGATGCTGAAAAAAAGCTCCCCCGGACGGAGATAGATGAGCGGGATGCCAACGGGTACCGGTATGCGCACGTCACACCTTTCTGTACACCGAGGGCGCCGCCTTCTCGAACGGGAGGTCGAGCCCGGAGAGGGTCTCGGAGTGCCCGATAAAAAGGTAGCTCCCGGCGTGCATGCACTGGGAGAACTTGTAAAAGAGCCTCTCCTGGGTCTCTTTGTCAAAATATATGATGACGTTCCTGCAGAAAATAACATCGAGGTCTTTAAACGGGAACTCGTTTTCCATGAAGTTCAGTCTCTGGAAGTGCAGGCGGGCCCTTAGCTCCGGCGACATCCTCACAAGCCCCTTTTCCGAGTCCCTGCTCCTTAAAACATACTTTTTCCTGAGCTCCATGGGCACCGGCTCGATCCTCTCTTCCTTGTATACGCCTTTTTGGGCCATGGAGAGCACCCTCGTGGATATGTCGGTGCAACGGACCCTGAAGTCGAACCCTATTCCGGCGTTCGCGTGCGCGAACTCAGAGAGCGTCATCGCGATGGTGTACGGCTCCTCGCCGGTCGAGCAGCCGGCGGACCAGACGGTAAGCGGGGAGACGAGGCCGGCCCTCCAGCCGCCTACGAGGTCCGGTACCGCCGTGTTGGCGAGGAACTCGAAGTGGAGCGGCTCGCGGAAGAAGTCCGTCTTGTTCGTCGTAACGAGGTCTATCATGTGGACGAGCTCCTCGTCGGCGCCTTCGGGGCTGAAGACGAAGTCGATATATTCCCCGAAGCCAGGGAGCCCGAGCGCGCGGAGCCTCTTCTGTAGCCTGGACTCGAGGAGCGCCTTCTTCACGGGAGGCATCTTTATGCCGAGCTCCTTCTGAATGAAGGCGCTGAGCGATTGGAACGCCCTGTCGTCCATCCTCACGGAACCGATGATCCCTGTCATATGGATACCCTATCGATGGTCATGGGACCCGCGGGGCCTTTTTAAAAAAGGCCCCGCGGGTCTCTTTATCAGGCCGCGGGGGCCTTGGCCTCGTGGACCTCGAGAAGCTCCTCGGTCGAGAATATCCTGTCGATCTCGAGGATTATGATGAACTGGTCGTCACGCTTGCCCATGCCCTTGATGAACTCGGTATTCAGCCTCGTCCCTATCCTCGGGGCCGGCTCTATCTGGCCGGGCTCGAGCTCTATGACCTCCTGGACCGAATCCGCCAAGGCGCCGAGCACGAGCTTGTCCCCGTCGAGGTTTATCTCCGCTATGATGATGCAGGTGTTAACGGTCTGCTCGGTCCTGGACATGTTGAACTTAAGCCGCATGTCGACTACCGGCACTACGGACCCGCGGAGGTTTATGACCCCCCGCATGAAGTCCGGGGTCCTCGGGACCTTGGTGAGCGCCGTGAAGTCGAGGACCTCCCTCACCTTCGTGATGTCGAGGGCGAAGACCTCGGTCGCGAGCTTGAACGTCAGGTACTGCGTGGTCTCTGTTATGGCGGCAACACTCATCTGGGCGCCCTCCTTAATATTTGACGAACTCGGTCTCTTCCTCGTCCCCTGCGTCGAGGTTCAGGGCGGCCCCGCTGTTCGCGGCCTTCGCGTGCTTCAAATGCGGCGCGGCTTCCTTGGCGTGAACGGCCTTGGCCTTGGGCGCGGGCCTCGCCCCGCCCTTCACGACCTTTAGCTGTCTCGTCGCCTGCGGGACGCCCGAGTCCGCTATCCTGAAGAACGCGATCGCCGACTGGAGCTGTTCGGCCTGCGAGGACAGCTCCTCTGAGGTCGAGGCGAGCTCCTCGGCCGCGCCCGCGTTCTGCTGGATGACCTGGTCGAGCTGCTGGAGCGCCCTGTTTATCTGTTCCGCGCCGCTGTTCTGCTCTCCGCTCGCGGCCGTGATCTCCTGTACGAGCTCCGAGGTCTTCTGGATGTCAGGGACGAGCTTTGCGAGCATCTCCCCGGCCCTCTCGGCGATCTGCACGCTGGTGGAAGACAGCTGGCTTATCTCCCCTGCCGCCGTCTGGGACCTCTCGGCGAGCTTCCTTACTTCCGAGGCCACGACAGCAAAGCCCTTGCCGTGCTCCCCTGCTCTGGCCGCCTCTATCGCGGCGTTAAGCGCAAGCAGGTTCGTCTGTCTCGCTATCTCCTCGATGATCGATATCTTCGAGGCTATCTCCTTCATGGCGTTCACGGTCTCGGAGACGGCCTGACCGGACTCCCTCGCGTCGGAGGCCGACTTGTTCGCGATCTTTTCCGTCTGCTGGGCGTTATCCGAGTTCTGCTTGATGTTCGAGGTCATCTCCTCCATGGATGACGAGGTCTCCTCGATCGATGCCGCCTGCTCGGTCGCGCCCTGGGATATCTGCTGGGCGCCGGAGGAAAGCTCCTGGGAGCCTGCCGCGACGTTGTCCGAGACGGTCCGGACGTCGGTCACTACCCCGCGGAGCTTCTCCACCATGTTCTTCATGGCGGCGAGCAGCTGGCCGGTCTCGTCCTTGCCCCTGACCTCTATGTCGATCGTGAGGTCGCCGACGGCGAGCTTGTTGGCGACGTTCGTCGTGAGGTCCGCAAGGGGCCTGGCTATGAGCTTGGTAAGGAGCATGACGGCCGCGATCGCGACCGCCATCGCGAGGATGGTCGCGCCTATGACGACGTTCCTCGTAAGGATGTAGTCGTCGTTCGCTTCATTGAAGAGCTGTTTGCCGACCTCGTCCTGTATTTCGATCAGCCTCTGGGATTTTTCGTAGACTATCTTGAATTTGAGGCCCGCGTCATTAGCCGCGTTGTACTTGGCCTGGTCGAACTTGCCTTCGAGCGCCCACTTGTAGGTGTTGAGGCGGGAGTCGTTGTAGGCCTTCCACGCCGGGCGGAACTCGGAGAGGACCTTTTCCTCCTCGGGGACAAGGGTCGTCGCGGCGTACTTCTCAATCAGGTTTTCTATCTCCTTTTCGCTCTCGGAAGCATCGTTGAAGATGGCCTGGCGCTTTGGCGTATCCGGCTCGTTTATTATCTTGAGCGCGCCCATCCTGATCTTGGCGAGCTCCATGTTGACCTTGCCGAGGTCTACTACCGGCACGAACCTGTCGGCGTAGAGCGACTGGAGATTGGCCTTCATGTCCATTATCCGGTTGATGCTCAAGCCCCCGAGGAG
>JACREV010000092.1 GCA_016218095.1 Deltaproteobacteria bacterium
GTCCTCCGAGGACATGGAGGAGTTCAGGGAGAAGATACGGAAGGCGAAGATGCCCCCCGAGGTCGAAAAAGAGGCGTACAAGCAGGCGGACAGATTAGAGATGATGCACCCGGACGCCGCGGAGGCCGCTCTGATACGCACCTACCTTGAATGGCTCGTCGACCTCCCCTGGTCGAAGCAGACCAAGGACACGATAGACATAGACAAGGCCAAGAAGGTGCTCGACACCGACCACTATAACCTTGAGAAGATAAAGGAGAGGATACTCGAATACCTCGCGGTGAGGAAGCTCCAGGCCAAGACCAAGGGGCCGATCCTCTGCTTCGTCGGCCCTCCGGGCGTGGGCAAGACCTCGCTCGGCCGCTCCATCGCCAAGGCGATGGGCCGGTCCTTCGTCCGCATCTCCCTGGGCGGCATAAAGGACGAGGCCGAGATAAGGGGCCACAGGCGGACCTACGTCGGGGCCCTTCCCGGGCGCATCATACAGGGCATAAAGCAGGCGGGCACCCACAACCCGGTCTTCATGATGGACGAGATAGACAAGATCGGCATGGACTTCAGGGGAGACCCGTCCTCCGCCCTCCTTGAGGTATTGGACCCGGAGCAGAACTACGCCTTCAGCGACCATTACCTGAACCTCCCCTTCGACCTCTCCAAAGTGATGTTCATAACGACCGCCAACATGGCCGACCCGATACCCGAGCCGCTCCTCGACAGGATGGAGCTTATCAATCTCCCGGGCTACACCGAAGAAGAGAAGCTCGAGATAGCGAAGAAGTTCATCATCCCGAGACAGTTGAAGGAGCACGGCCTTACGAAAAAGCTCCTCACCATACAGGACGAGACGCTTAAGAGGGTGATCTCGGGATATACGCGGGAAGCGGGCCTCCGTAACCTTGAGAGGGAGATAGCCTCGCTCTGCAGGAAGGTCGCCAAGAGGGTCGCCTCAGGCAAGACCGGGCTTACGGTCATAACGCCGAAGCTGCTCCAGGAGTTCCTCGGTATCCCCAAGTACCTCCCCGAGGCCGAGCAGGAGACCGACGAGATAGGAGTGGCAACGGGCCTCGCCTGGACGCCTGTCGGAGGCGAGATACTCCACATCGAGGCGACGATAATGAACGGCAAGGGGCAGTTGACCCTTACCGGACACCTGGGCGACGTCATGAAAGAATCCGCGCACGCGGCCTTGAGCTACACGAGGTCGAGGGCAAAGGAGTTCAACCTCGATCCCGATTTTTACAAGGACCTCGATCTGCACATACACGTCCCCTCCGGCGCGATACCGAAAGACGGCCCGTCGGCGGGCATCACCATGGCTACCGCCCTCATATCCGCCATAACTCAGACGCCGGTGAACAAGGATATCGCAATGACCGGCGAGATAACGCTACGCGGGAGGGTGCTCCCCATAGGCGGCGTAAAAGAAAAGTGTCTCGCGGCGCTCCGCGCCAAGATACGCACCATCATCATCCCCGAGAGGAACAAGAAGGACCTCGAGGAGATTCCGAAGGACATAAGGAAGAAGCTCACCTTCATACCGGTCAAGCACATGGACGAGGTACTGAAGGTCGTCTTCAAGGGCATGCCGAAGAAGGCGGCCCCCGGGAGACCCGCGCCTTCGAAGATAAAGAAGGTAAAGAACGCCCGGCACAAGGCCGCAAGGCCCTAGACCTCAATTGAAGAAGACGAAGGTAGAGAACGAAGACGCCTTTGTGAAAGAGCTCGCAAAGAGGTTTGCCTCCCCTCTCGAGGGGAGGCAAACCTCTAACAGGCTGACGAAGAAGCAGGGGCGAGGGGGGCGAGAGGGGCGCGCCGCCTCGGGCGTGCCTGCCGTAGCTCCCGCGTGGCGTCGCGTGATAAAGTCGATCGGCGACGACACGAGCGTGACGCTCCCCTCCCCCGGCTCTGTCCTCTTGACGACCACAGACACCCTCGTAGAATCCACCCACTTCGAACGCCCATACACGCCGGCACGGCTCCTCGGCAGAAAGGCGCTCTCTGTCTCGCTCTCCGACATAGCGGCGATGGGCGGGGCCCCTCTCTTCTTTCTCGTCTCCATTACCTTCCCCGCCGGGATCGACAAGAAGTACATCGACGGCATCTACGACGGGTTCAAGTCCTGTTCGGATGAGTTCGGCGTACCCCTCATAGGCGGGAACACCGCGCGCGCCCCCATTGTTACGATCTCGACTACCGTCCTCGGCGAGGTCAAGAGAGGGCGCGAGGTCTTAAGAAGCGGGGCGAGGCCCGGAGACATTATCTTTGTGACAGGCACACCCGGCGATTCCGCCTTAGGCCTCAAGGTCTTGCAGAACCACGGCCTGAAGGCCCTCAAGGGCCGCTTCAAAAGGGCGGCCTTAAGGCACCTCGACCCGGCCCCGAGGTTGTCTGCGGGGCAGGAGCTCTCACGCTTAAAACTCGCCACCTCCATGATAGACGTAAGCGACGGCGTCGCACTCGACCTTAAGAGGTTGACTCAGGCGAGCGGCGCAGGGGCCGAGATATGCTTGAGCGGTTTCCCGATCTCGAAAGAACTCAAGCTGTTTTCAGAGACCACAGGGACCCCCTGGGGAGAGCTTGCGCTCTCGGGCGGGGAGGACTACGAGCTCCTCTTTACCGCGCGTCCAAAGGACGAAAAAAAAGTAGCGGCCTTAAGCCGCTCGCTCGGCCTGAAAATGACCCGGATAGGCCGCATCACCGAAACGGGCCTTAATGTCATCGGAGCGGACGGAAGACCCGTTAAACTCAAGCGCCTCGGGTTTGAACACTTCTGAGCCAAAAGGGCTCAAAAAAGTCCTTTAATCATTAAAGTTTCACCTGAAATCAGTCGAAATATTGCAGGTATGCGAGCGACCGAGTGACGCATGCCGTTGACTTCACCTTTCATGCGGACTTATAATACTTACCCGGGATTGAAGGTTACCTCGACCCTTAAAAAGGCGGTAAAAGTGAACAGTGTGCGTATTCCGATAGGCTATAAATTCATAATCGGCTTCATCATCGTCGTCGCGGCCGCGGCGTTCGTCCCGGACATAATAGAGAAGACCGGGGTCACCGAGTGGCTCATGCAGCCCTTGAGCTTCCTTACCGCGATGATAATAGGGCTCATCCTCGGCTCCATATTCACGAGGAACTTTACAAGGAACTTCAGCCTCCTTACGAACACCGCGCAGAGGATAAGCCAGGGCGACTTAAGGGAGGCCGAGGGGCTCGGCGACATGGTATTCAGGGACGAGACGAGCGACCTCGAGGAGTCGCTCTCGCTCATGTCGAGGAACCTTAAGACCCTTGTCGGCCACATGAGGGATACCTGTAATAACCTCACGGAAGCGCAGGAGACGCTCTCAGCCGTGGTAGCCAAGGGCCACGACACCTCGAAGGAGGTCATCTCAGGGACGTCGTCGATCTTCGACGGCGCGCTCGAGCAGGCGAACCACATAGGGGACGCCTCCTCCACCATAAAGTCGATGGCCGAGCTCGCCGACGACGTCGCAAACAAGGTCACAGAGAGCGTGAACGCGTCGCAAAAGGTCAACTCCATGGTCCAGCGGGGAGCGACCACCGCCACCTCGGCGATGGAGAAGATGGAGACGATCTTCAGCGGCATAGAGAACACCGAGAGCGCGGCGAAGAGGCTCAAGGAGAAACTCAACGACATACCGAAGATACTCGACGTCATAACTCACATCTCCCGCCAGACCGACCTCCTCGCGCTGAACGCGACGATCGAGGCCTCGAAGGCCGGCGAGCACGGAAGGGGCTTCGCCATGGTAGCCGAAGAGGTCAGGCGCTTCGCCGACAACACCAACAACTCGGTCCAGGACGTCTCGCTCATCGTTAAAGAGCTCCGGATGGAGGTCGAAAGGGTCGTTTCGTCCGCGAGCGAAGGCACCTCGAACCTCAAGGGCGGCAGGGACGACCTTAGGAAGATAAGAGAGATACTCGTCGACATAACCAACTACACGTCGGACGTCGCCGAGAAGGCGACGCTCATCCTCGGGCTCACGCACAAGCAGAAGGAGAAGGCGGAAAAGACCGTAGAGATAGTCGAGGCCGTTGCCAAGATTGCGCGGGAGAACCTCTCGACTACCGAAGAGGTGGAAGCGGCCGTCGAGAGGCACGGCACGTCTATAAACGAGACCATCGCCGCCTCCGAGAAGCTCTCCGTCCTCTCAAAGGAGCTCAAATCCGTGGTCGCCAGGTTCACCACATAATGTTCGGGGACAAGCTCGTCATACAGCTCGAGGGGGCGCGTCTCGCAGTCGACACCTCCGCGGTCGCGGGCATAGTAGAGGTAGACGGGATGCCGTTCCTGCCGGGGAGGACCGGGTTCGTCTCCGGCGTCATCTCGCTTCGTAACGAGCCGGTGACCGTAATCGACCTCAAGATGGCCTTCGGCGCGTGGCCGTCGCCTACCAAGGGCACTCACAGGGTGATAGTGGTGCGCGACAAGGCGGTGCTACTCGGGCTCGACGCCGGGGAGGCGCCGATATCGTTCTACTGGGCAGAGGAGCTCAAGACCTGCCCCTTCAGGAAGGGCTCGGGCTACATAAGGGGCGAGTTCGACACCGACGACGGGCCGCTCTCGCTCCTCGACTGGAAGACGCTTTTCGAAGAGACGACAAGAATACTGCACCTGGAAGGTGGACGTGGCTAAAAGGGTTGTCATCGCGGACGATGCGGATTTTCACAGGACGGTGCTTAAAGACATACTCACGAAGGGCGGCTTCGAAGTAGTGGCAGAGGCCGTAAACGGGGAAGAGGCTCTCTCCAGCGCGAGGGCCTTGAGGCCCGACATAGTCATACTCGACATAGTCATGCCGCTTATGAACGGGATAGAGGCGGCCCGCGAGATAAGGCTCATCGAGCCGCCGGTAAAGATAATCATGTGCACCTCGCTCGGGTACGAGCCGATCGTGGAAGAGGCGCTGAAATCCGGCGCCTGCGCCTACATAGTGAAACCCCTCTCAGAGAAGAAGGTCCTTGCGGTGCTTGCCGCCCTCAAGGACTAAAGGCGTCCCCTCATGGACACGTCCAAATACAAGGCCCTCTACCTACAGGAGACGAACTCCCATCTATCCGGCATAGAGGCCGGGCTGCTCGACCTTGAGAAGGGGTCTGTCTCGGAGGTCGACAACCTCTTCAGGCACTACCATTCGATAAAGGGCATGTCCGCGTCGATGGGCTACGAGCCCTTGATGGTCCTCGCGCACGAGGAGGAAGGCCTCCTCGAAAAGATAAGGTCAAAGAGCCTCGAGACGACCCCTGAGATAATCGGAACGCTCTTCGAGTGCCTCGACGCCTTGAAGAGACTCGCGGCAAAGGTCGAGGCGGACGAGCCGCTCGACATCGATATCTCCGCTTTTTTAACCAGGCTCAAGGCGCTCTCGGAAGGAAAACCCTCTCCTGCCCCAAAGCCTGTCTTTGAACCGACCGTCGCCGTTCAACCGGCCGCCGGCGGGGGCGGCGCGGAGCTCAAGATATCGAACGTCATGAAGGTCGAGGGCAGGGTATTTGACGAGCTCCTGACGACAGTCGGCGACCTGTTCATGGCCCTCTCCTCGTTCAAGGAATTGTCCCAGCGCTCCCGCTCGATAGAGCTCAAGGACGGGGTCCACCTCCTCGGCAAATCCGTCAACACGCTCCACCAGAACATACTCTCCGCCCGGATGCTCCCCATAAGGGACTTGACCGAGACCCTCCCGAGGATAGTACGCGACATCGCCAACAGGGCGGGGAAGGTTGTGGACCTCAAGATAGAGGGCGCGGAGATAAGCCTCGACCGCTCGATACTCGAAGACCTCGGCTCCCCGCTCGTCCATATAATAAGAAACGCCGTTGACCACGGCATAGAGACCCCCAATGAGAGGGAATCCGCGGGAAAGCCGCGCTCAGGGACGATAACCTTCCGCGCGCACGCGAGGAAGGACCGCGCCGTAATAGAGGTCTCTGACGACGGGCGCGGCATAGACTCCGAAAAGATCAGGATGAAGGCCGTGGAAAAGGGGGCCGACCCGAGGAGGGTCGCGGCGATGACGAGGAAGGAAGCACTCCTCCTCGTATGCCTCCCGGGGCTGACGAGCGCCGAGACAGTCACCGAGACCTCCGGCAGGGGTGTGGGCATGGACATAGTGAAGGCCGTGGTGGAAGGGCTCGGCGGCGCGCTCGAGATAGAAACGGAACCCGGCAAGGGTACGACGATACGCATGGAGCTCCCGAGGACGACCTCTATCGTAAAGACGCTCCTCGTCACCGCCGGGTCCGAGCAGTTCCTCTTCCCTATAACAAAGATAGAGAAGGTGATAGAGCGGGGGGGGGAGGCGCCATCCTCAATCGAGTACGCCGGGCATGAAGTGCCGGTCGTCGACCTCGCGTCCATCATAGGGCTCCCCGGCTCCGAGGCTGGGCCGTCATCGACCATCGTGATAGTAGAAAAAGAGCAAGAGGGCGAGGAAAGGGGGTTCATCGGCCTCAAGGTCGACGACTTCGGTGTAGAGCTCGACGCGTACATAAAGCCGCTCCTGCCGCCGATGTCGCGGCTCTGGGGTGTGGCCGGCATCACCATCATGGGCGACGGCAGGCCCGTATTCCTCCTCGATATCCCGCAGATATTATCCAGGGTCTCATCCCGCCCATCCTTGTAATTCGCCATTTCAAAGACATCTGTTTTCTGATATTCTTAAAAATATCCGAACATGAAAAGGTATTTTACGAGATGAACGTAGCCGCCCTGAAAAGGCTCCTTGAAGGCGTCCGTGACGGAAAGACCGGCATAGACGACGCGCTCCACGAGCTGAAGGCCTTGCCGTTCGAGGACCTCGAGTTCGCGACCATCGACACGCACAGGGCTCTCCGCCAGGGCTTCCCCGAGGTCATATTCGGCCAGGGAAAGACCATCGCCCAGATAAAGGCGATAACCAGGGCCATGCTCACGCGGAAGGAAAACGTCCTTATCACGAGATGCGAAGCAGATAAGGGCAAGGCCCTGAAGAAGGCCTTCCCAAAGGCCTCGTACAACGAGACCGCGCGGACCATATTCATAGAGTCTCATGAGATAATCGAGGGCGGGCGCGGGACCGTCCTCGTCGTATGCGCCGGGACCTCCGACGTGCCGGTCGCCGAAGAGGCGGCTATAACCGCCGAGTGCATGGGGAACAGGGTCGAGAGGCTCTATGACGTCGGGGTCGCGGGGATACACAGGCTCTTGCATAGAAAAAAAGACCTCTGGGCCGCGAACGTCCTCGTGGTCGTCGCCGGGATGGAAGGGGCGCTCCCGAGCGTCGTCGCCGGGCTCGTCTCAAGGCCGGTCGTGGCAGTGCCGACGAGCATCGGGTACGGCGCGAACCTCGGCGGCATCACGACCCTCCTCGCCATGCTCAACTCCTGCGCGGCAGGGGTGTCTGTAGTAAACATCGACAACGGCTTCGGCGCTGGCGTGGTGGCGAGCCTGATAAACAGGGAGTAGGTTTAGTTTTGTCATCGCGAGCAAGGCGAAGCGATCTCATCTTTGCGAGCCCTTGAGATTGCTTCGGGGTACCCCCCCCTCGCAATGACAAGATTGAATTAGATTCTTCGCCCCTCCCCTTTACAAGGAGACCTTTGCATGAACCATAATGTCCGTATAAGATCAGTTTCTTGGAACTGGATTCCCGATTAAAACCTCGGGAATGACAAACAAAACAATACCGTCATCCCCGCGAAAGCGGGGATCCAGTGTCTTATGCAAAGGTCTCCTTTACAAGGGGAGGCTGGGTGGGGTGATTTTAAGACGCAGAGGCCTCCCCCGACCCCCTTGTCAAGGAGGGGAGTTAGCCCGATCCGATATTAATAGAAAAGGACCCTTGATGCGCATCCTCTACCTCGACTGCCCCACCGGCGTAAGCGGGGACATGTTCCTCGCCTCGCTCATCGACCTCGGGGTCGATTATAAAGCCATTCTGAAAGAGCTCCGGAAGCTCCCGGTCGATAAAATAGAAGTCGACATCCGGAAAGAAATCCGGCACTCGATCACCGGCACGACCTTCCGGGTCAAGATGCATGAGTCCCACCACCACAGGACCTTCAGGGACATAAAAAAGATAATCACCAGGTCCAAGCTCTCTAAAGATGTAAAGGACTTGAGCGTGGCGATATTCAAGCTTATCGCCGAGGCCGAGGGCAGGGTCCACGGCATACCCCCCGACAAGGTCCACTTCCACGAGGTCGGGGCCATGGACTCTATCATCGACATCGTCGGCGCGGCGCTCGCAGTGACGTCCCTTAAGGTCGACAAGGTCTTCTGCTCGCCTGTACCGCTCGGCTCCGGCATGGCGGACACCATGCACGGGCGCATCCCGATACCCGCGCCGGCTACAGTCGAGATATTGAAGGGCGCTGCAGTCGCGGCCTCCGATATACCCTTTGAGCTCACGACCCCGACGGGCGCGGCTATTGTAAAGACCCTTGCCTCCTCCTTCGGCCCCATGCCCGCGATGGTCATAGAGGCGACCGGCTACGGCGCAGGCAAGAAAGACTTCAGGGAATCGGCGAATATGCTCCGCGCCTTCCTCGGCGTGAGCGCGGAGGATTCAGCCAACAAGTCAGAAGACGCCGAGCGCCTTATTGTGCTGGAGACGAACATAGACGACATGACCCCGCAGATAGCGGGGTATCTGCTGGAGAAGCTCTTGAAGGCAGGCGCGCTCGAGAGCTTCTACACGCCGGTCGTCATGAAAAAAACGAGGCCCGGCATACTCCTTACGGTCCTTACGGACGAGACCCTGAAAAACACCCTCCTCGACATCATATTCCGGGAGTCCACTTCCATCGGCGTGAGAACCTACCCTGTCGAGCGGCGCTGCCTTCCACGGAAGACCGTTAATGTGAAGACCAGGTATGGGACGATAAGGGCGAAGGTATCCTACAAGGACGGCCGCGTCGTGAACGCGCAACCCGAGTACGAGGACGCGAAGGCACTTGCCGAGAAAAAGGGCGCGCCTTTGAAAGAGGTGCTGGATGCCGCGCGCACGGCGCTTTCAGGCAAGAAAATCTGAAACCCGATATAATTCAATCTGCGATTGACTAAAGTCACTTAACTCATTATAATACCCGGCGTATAATACCGGCATAAGTGCGGGAAATCTTTCATAAAAGGCCGAGCCGTTGAAGAGAGCGATAGACAATAAGGGACTCCAATGATCGTACGCTGCTGGGGCGCGAGGGGGTCCATAGCCGTATCAGGCAAGGAGTTCAACAAGTTCGGCGGCGACACGGCCTGCATCGAGGTGCGCTCCAACGCCGGCGACATCATCGTCATCGACGCGGGCACCGGAATAAGGGGCCTCGGCAATAACCTCATCCGCGAGGGTGCGAAAAACATAAACCTCCTCTTGACGCACGCGCACTGGGACCACCTCTCGGGGTTCCCCTTCTTCAAGCCGATCTACAGGAAAGATACCGAGATAAGGATCTTCGGGCCGCAGTCCACGCAGGACTCCCTCAAATCCATCATCTCAAAGACCATGACCTCGCCCTACTTCCCCATAGAGCTCGAGGATATAAACGCCAAGATATCCTTCCTCGGCATGGGGCACAACAACTACTCGATAGGGGGGGTGAAGATAAGCACCGTCCCCTTGAGCCACCCCAACCAGGGCGTCGGATACAGGCTCGAAGAGGACGGAAAGTCGTTCGTTTTCCTGACCGACAACGAGCTCAGCTACCACCACCCGATAGGCCTCCTCTATGAAGCGTACGTGAAGTTCGCGAAGGACGCGGACTTGATGTTCCACGACGCCGAGTACAACAGGGAGGAGTACAAGGAGACGGTCGGCTGGGGCCACTCTGTATATCTCGACACCCTGAACCTCGCGCTCGACGCGAACGTCAAGGCCCTCGGGCTCTTCCACCACAACCAGGAGAGGACCGACGCCCAGGTCGAGAAGATAGAGGCCGAGTGCCAGAGGATTGCGGCCGAGAAGGGGTCGAAGATGAAGGTCTTTGCCGTGGCAACGGGCATGGAGATAAAGCTTTAATCCGCGATAGAATCCGCCAGGGTTTTCCAGCCAGGACATTCCACACAAAAACTTCCTTTTTTCAATGCAAGTTCATAAGCGCCCTGACGCAATGGAAAAAACACTTTTATCCGCCTTGCTATACTCTTGCTAAAAGCCTTTTTGCGCGCTCCGCGCGCTTATTCGCATGGGCCGAGCGCTTCCTTCCTCCCCCACCCACGGCCCTCAGGTCCCGGTTGTTTGCACGCCGAGCGCAAGCGTCTAATCTCCCTCGGCGCGCTCGCCTCTGCCGCCCTTAGGCGCTCTCCGCCATGCGCCGGTGTATTGGTAAAGACTGAACGAAAAATCTTTTTTGTTTTCAGAAATCCCCAGGCATGGGGTGAGCGACCTTAAGGGAGGAAGCCATATGAGCGAGCCGGGGAAGTAAAAAGGCGCGACAGCGCCCTAAGGGGCGAGCGGTCCTCGCCGGACTGGCAAATACGTATCGGACAACTGTGCTTCAGGTAGACTTAAGTGACCCGATTTGAAATTGGTTCCGCGCCGAGCGGGGGAGGGGGAGGACGACGGGAGCGAAGCCCCATGCCGAAAAAAAGCCCGGCAGGGCGCAAAAGGCCTTTTTGGGAAAGCGCGCAAAATGGCCTTTGGCAAAAGATTCGAATAGCCAACAAGCGCTATCCGGGTTACGAATTAAAAGGTTCAGGTTGCAAACCTGAACCCGCATGAAAGTTTTTAATGTGAGAGGGAGAGATTCCTCTCTCTCACTCCCCCCTCACATCCCTCGGCACCCCGGCGATCGCGGCCCTGCGCCTGAGCTCGCCTATCTCATCGACGAGCTTCGAGAGCCGCTCCCGGTCCTCGGGGAGCTCCTTCTTGTACCTCGTGTAGGTCTCGACGTCGTCAGAGGCGTATATCTGGCCGAAGCGCCTGCCGCCCTCATAGACGTCTATGAACTGCTGTTTTGCCGCGATGCCGCTCTCGATGTTCCGTCTCTCCTCGAACCTCTTCGTAAAGGTCTGTCTCCACCACTCGAGCGGATGGTCGCCGTAGAGCTCCTCGGCCCTCCCCTCCCTCGGAGGCTCGACACGAAGGATTATCTCCTTCTCCTCCTTAGGCGGCGGGGGCGCGCTCTCTTCGATTATCTGCACCCGGTCCCTGTACCTGTCCGGGATGTTCTCGGGCCTGTCGGTTATGTGCACGACGCCATCGCTGTCCTTCCACTGGTAGAGCTTGGCAAAGGCGGGGGACGCGGAAAATACGATGAGCGCGATCAGGACGGCTGTTAATGGCTTCATGGAGGCTCCTTGCGCTTTGTAGCCTTGATTTAATTGCATGACAGATTATACTTCAGGGGATTCAAGGGGTCAAATAGCCGCGGACTTGAAGCCCGTTGCCATCGGTCTCGATTGTGACTGCGCCGTCCTTATCGGTCCTTATGACCCGGGCCTTGATCGCCGAGTACCTATCGAGCGTCTCTTTATTCGGGAAACCGAACCTGTTGTTCCTCCCGGCTGATACTACCACCACCGAGGGGCGGACCTTTTCGAGAAATTTCAACCCTGACGAGCCCTTTGAGCCATGGTGCGGGGCCTTAAGCACTGTGGCCCGCGGGTTGTTCTTGACGAGCTCCCCTTCGCCTTCCTCTCCTATGTCGCCGGTAAAGAGGATGCTCTCATTCCCGTAGGTGAGCCTCAGCACAAGCGACATGTTGTTCGTATCATAGCCGTAGTCCTTGAGCGGATGGAGCGCCTCCACCTTTACCCCGCCTATCTCCCGTACCGGGGGCCCATTGCCCCGGCCTATGGTCCTGATCGATACGCCCCGCTCCGAGAGGCTCTCCCCGAGGCCCCTGAGCCCCCCGACGCCGTTCCACCAGAACTCGTTGACTCCGAAGTTTTCCGCGATGAACCTGAGCCCCCCGATGTGGTCGAGCTGTGCGTGGCTTGCGACCATGTAGTCTATCGAATCTATCTTCCTCGACCAGAGGAAAGGGGCTACTATCCTTTCTCCGGCATCGAATTCGGTTTTAAAACCCCCGCCGCCGTCGATGAGCATCCGTTTGCCGTCCGGGAACTCTATCAGGGCCGATTCCCCCTGCCCCACGCTTATGAATGTCGCCCTTAAGCTCCCGTCGCCCGTGGCCTTGTACTTCCAGTAACCGAGGTCCGCAAGGATGGCGACAAAAACGCATATGGCGATATAGGCGAAAAGACGAGACCGCCTGATGTTCACAAGCGCTATCAGAAGCGCGTAGAAGAGAATGATCTCAAGGAGGGTCGGCGTCGTAACCCTTATGGACGAGAGCGGGAGGGATGAGAAAAACCCTATTACCCCCGCCATGACCTCGAAGAGCAGGCCTGAGAGCCTTAAAATCACATCCGCGGGCCATTGCCAGAGGAACGAGAGGAACGAAGAGATGAAGAGGAGCGGGATGATGAGCCCTGAAACGGGCACGGCTATCATGTTCGCGACGAGCCCCGCCAGCGACACCATATTGAAGTGCCATGCCACGAGCGGGGCTGTCGCAAGGCTCGCCGAGACCGTCACAAGGAGCGCCGGGGCTATATTGTAATTCCACCTCCTTATGAATAGCGCCTCTCTTTTTCCCTTCGGTCCGTCGTCGGAAATCTCAAGGTATTTCCGGAGCCTGGGGACAAGGTAGATTATCCCGGCGACCGAAGCGAACGAGAGCTGGAAGGATAAGTCCCACGCGCTATGAGGATAGGCGAGCACCATGGCCGCGCCCGCGAGGGCAAGTATGTTGAAGTAGTCCCTCCCCCTGTTCAGCATGAACGTCGCGATGAACGCCGCGACCATTATGACCGCCCTCTCCGCGGGCACGGGAAAGCCGGAGAGAAGCCCGTAGACCATGACCGGGCCGAGTGAGAGGCCCATGGCGAGCTTTCTCGCGTTAAAGACAAGAAGAGCGCGCTCGGAGAGCTTTATAAGCGATAAAAACAGCCTGTAGAAAAAGAACGCGACGATGCCGGCGTGCAGGCCCGAGATGGAAAGGATGTGCGCGGTCCCTGTCCTGGCGAACGCCTCGCGGAGCCCCTTCTCTATCCCCCTCTGCTCGCCTATGATGAGGGCCTTCAACGGCTCCTTGTGCCTCGTGTTGCTTCCGTCTATGAACCCCCTTATCCGCGCCCTTAAATTCTCGACCCATTTTGACGGACCATCGCCCTCCTCGATATTGCGGACGAGCAGGCCGTCCTTTACATAGGCGGTCGCGTAGATGCCCTTTCGTTTGAGCTGTGACGCGTAGTCGAACTCGCCGGGGTTCCCGAAGCTGAAGGGCTCATTGATGCGCCCGATAAACCCCGCGTAGTCGCCTTTCGTGACGGAATCCACGTGCCCCTCGATCGTTACAAGCGCCTTGCCGGTCGCCTCCTTCCAGGCCGCGCCTGATAATACCCTGCCGGCCTCTATCTCAAAGCGCGTCCTCTCGTTCGAGTACTCCGGCCCCTGCAGGATGCGCCCCTCGAAGGCGATACCCGGAGAGTCCCGGTCTCCAGATTGTTGGATGAAGTTTTTTATGTGGTACGCGGGAAGCTCTGGTCTTATGTAAGGGGTTATGAGGAGTACGCCTATGACGAAGAAGGGCGGCGCGACCGTTACCCACATGAGCCGCCGCAAGGGCCTTGCGAGAGAAATCAATAATGGGGCGAGCGATAGGGCAAAGAGGAAATAGCTTTCGCTGTCCTTAAGCTCGACATACGGCGCAAGGAGGGTTCCGACGATGAGTGATATGAAGACCGGGACAAGGGGGCGCATCTATTCAATCGATTCGGCGATCAGGCCTGCCTGTTTTTAACCGAATATACCATGCAAACGGATTGCACTAAATGCGAAATTTATAAATTAAAACAATCGGGATAAAACCACGCATGGCTTTTTAATCATTTCAACCAAAACGCCCCACGCCGAGGGGCGGGTTCAAGAGAACGCCTAATATACCGCACATGGGATTTTACGATAATAGCCGGTTCTCTCTCTATCTGCGCTTACCATCTCAAAGCCCATAGCAACGATCCCATTTGAGGTCATCGTCCTCCTTATTACAGTCTTTACAAATTTTTTCTTCCCCTATCGCCTGAACGCACTTGCACTCGGTGCAGGTATAAATCTTATGTTCACACGTCATAACGTTCCCTTTCTTTGGCATTATCGCAGGGAGTGGGGGAATCGAAGCGACC
Source organism: Deltaproteobacteria bacterium (assembly GCA_016218095.1). Classification (GTDB taxonomy): domain Bacteria; phylum Desulfobacterota; class GWC2-55-46; order GWC2-55-46; family GWC2-55-46; genus GWB2-55-19. The sequence goes on from JACREV010000092.1 coordinate 14,186, forward strand.
CTCCGCGAACAGGCATATATCTGCGGAATAAAAATTCAAGCCGCCGACTTGTCATTTTCAATACCGGCGGCGATTCGGTAAGCGGCAACATATAACGGGATGATCAAGGCATAAAATGTCCATAGAGGCGGCATCATGTCAGCAGTGAAGCGGCTCGCCTACTCATAAGCCAGCGCTTCCCGGGTGGATACCTTGATTGCCATCCGTGCCGGAATGCGGCTGGCTAACCAGCCAAAAACAATGGTAGCTATCAGAGTTATTACAAAACCAGTGTAACTAAAGGCCGGTCGAAGCGCGACATCCAGCATTAAATTGCCGAAAAACTTCGCCGCGATTACGCTGAGAGGCCACGACAGCAACAATCCAAGAAGAATACTGGCAACACTTACTATCATGCCCTCAATGACGAACAGGTTGTAGATTATTTTAGGAGTAGCGCCGATTGCCCGGAGGACGCCGATCTCGCGGGTCCTCTCCATAATATTGATGCTTGTGGCGGATGCCATTCCCATCGCGCTCACCACGAGCACCAGCATGGCGAAGAAAACGATTGTCACGAGAACTATATACAAGTGATCGTAGATGATTTTTACCCGTTCCGCCTGCATCATCACATAGAGGATTTGCAGGTCGGATGGTGCAATTGCTCTCTCAACATCTCTTTTTAGAGCCATAACCTTGTCGAAACTTTTGTCCTTGGCAACAAACATCAAACTGTTGATGTAGTGATTGGGATTGGCAATGCCGTCATACAGGTCTTTGTCCATATAAATCTTCGGTTTTTCAAGTTCATCAACGATCCCGACCAATTTTGCCTTGAGTTGTTTTCCCCTGATACTCAATGTTTGATAACTACCCACTGCCGGATGGTTATAAAGCACCGCCGCTTCCTGGTTCATCACTATCTCGGGTTCGATCGAACCACTCAGCCAACGCCCTTCGATGGACCTGAAAGCA
>JACREV010000096.1 GCA_016218095.1 Deltaproteobacteria bacterium
CACGAACGGCGCGTCAACCGGCCCGTTCAGCGCGACGAGGAGGTTCTGGGGGTTCCCGATGGGGCTTGCGACACTGCCGATTGTCGTGGCAAAACAGATGGTCAGGAGGAGAAGCTTGGAGTTTATCTTATATCTTTCTGCGACAAAAACTGCGAGCGGGGTGCCGATGACCGCCAGCGTGTCGTTCATGAGAAAGGCCGAGAGCCCCCCGATGACGACGAGCATGGTAAAGACGATTGCGCCGTGGCTCCGGGCGTGCCTGAAGGCGTCGTGGGCGATGTGGTAAAGATACCCGCTCCTTACAAGGGCCTCGCCGACGACGAACATCCCGAAGAGGAAGACTATCACATCGAGGTCAATGGCTTTTAAGGCGTCCTCAGGCGCGATAGACCCTGACGCCACGACAGCCGCCGCGCCGCCTGCCATTATCTGCCAGATATTGAGGCGCAACGACCCTATCTGCCGTACGGCTATGAGAAGAAAGACTATTCCAAGGACAAAGAGGGGGAAGTAGTTTGAGGATGGCATCTATGGATGCGGCCTTTGGTTAAAAAATAAAGGCGGGACTCGTTAGTCCCGCCTGCTCTGGAAAAAGCGTTTTTAGAGGTAGACTAATACTTTATAAGCGAAAACACCGGATGGGGGTTGAGTTTTTCCCTGCCGTTCAGCTCCTCGAGCTCGACTATGAAGGCGCACTCGACGATGTTGCCGCCCATGTCCTTTACGAGGTTCGCGACCGCCCCGGCTGTGCCGCCCGTTGCAAGGAGGTCGTCGGCTATCACGACGTTCTGACCCTTCTCAATCGCGTCCTGGTGTATCTCAAGCGAGTCCTTGCCGTACTCGAGCGTGTAGCTCGCCTTGTGGGTCTTGTGCGGGAGCTTGCCCGGCTTCCTGACGAGAACTATCCCGGCCCCAAGCTTGTAGGCGAGCGCCGCGCCGATGATAAAGCCCCTCGCCTCTATGCCCACGACGAGGTCGACCCTTTTGCCGACATAGCGGTGGCCGAGGAGGTCGACCATGCGCTGGAAGAGCGCGGGCTCCTTGCAAAGCGTAGTTATGTCCTTGAAGAGTATCCCTTTTTTGGGGAAATCAGGGACATCGCGTATCGATTTTTTGAGATCCTCGACCATTTCCTTCTCCTTGTTGCTCTAATATGTACGATTACACAGCGTCGAGCGTAGCTATATGGCTCCTCTCGACGATTATCTTCTTGAGTTTAGTGAGCGCCTTTACCTCTATCTGCCTCACCCTCTCCCTTGTTATTCCGAAGGCCTTGCCTATCTCCTCAAGGGTCTGGGGGCCGGCGCAGTCCAGCCCGAAGCGGAGCCTTATTATGCGCCTCTCGGAATCGCTCAAGAGCGAGAGCCAGGCCTCGACCTTGCGTGACTTCCTGGCAAGGTCGAGCGTCTCAAGCTGGTCCATGGCGCTTGGGTCCTCGAGCTTATCGAGCAACGTCTGGTCACTGCCGTCCGGCAGGGACGCTTCGAGTGAATAACTTTTTTTGGAGACGATGTCAAGTTTTTTAACATACCTGCCGGAAAAACCGGTCCTTTCGGCGAGCTCCCTGACGTCAGGCTCGCGGTTCAAGGACATCATGAGCTCATGGGTAGCCCTGCTCAACTTCGCTATGTCGGCTGAGATGTGTATCGGGAGCCGGACGACGTTCGACTGGTTTGCGAGAGCCCTTTCGATCGACTGCCTTATCCAGTAGGTCGCGTATGTCGAGAATTTGCATCCCTTCGAGGCCCTGAACCGCTCGACGGACTTTATAAGCCCGATGTTCCCCTCCTCTATCAGGTCCTGGAGCGGGAACCCCCTGTTCATGTATTTTTTCGCGATGTTGACGACGAGCCTCAAGTTCGACTCTATCATCCGGTGGCGGGCCTTCGGGTCTCCCCTGGATATCTTTCTGGCGAGTTCCTTTTCTTCTTTGGATGTCAGGAGGGGGTATCTCTTTATCGAGCTGAAGAAGAAGTTTAAAGAATCGGTTGACGCGCCTTGAGCGGGTTCCTTTTCCTCAATGAGCCTCGGGATGAACGTGCCTTTAGTCCGTGCGTTCGTTCTTCTCATGTCTCGCCCTCTTTCTACGAGAAGCGGCCCCGAGATGCGGTTTGATGTTTTTTTAGTATAATACTGTTTCTACTACAAAAAAACCATTAAGGCAAGAAAAAAAGAGGGTTCCTTATCTGCTTCCCCTGCCTGACCTCGAAGTGGAGATGGCTCCCCGTGGCGTTGCCGGTCGACCCAACCCTGGCTATGACCTCCCCTTTTTTTACAGAGTCACCTGATTTCACAAGGTTTTCCTCGTTATGCGCGTATACTGTATAAAAATCATCCTTGTGTTTAAGTATTATGATATTGCCATAGCCGCGGAAACTCGAGCTCACGTAGACGACCTCGCCGTTATCGGCCGCCTTCACGGGTGTGCCTTCCTTAGCCGAGATATCTATGCCGTCGTGACGCCCCCCGTTCCTCGGCCCGAAGGCGGACTCCAGGACCCCGGTTACCGGCCATGAGAACCTGTCCTTCTCAATTACTATCTTTCCCTCCGGCTCCTTTTCTCCCCGTCCGGCCACATAGGGCGTGACCTTTTTAACCCTCGACGCCCCTGGTATGAATATCCTTCTGCCCGCCTTTATCTCCGTCGGGTCTTTTATGTTGTTTATCTCGGCGACGTCCTGGATATCCACCTTGTACGTCTTGCTTATCCTGTAGAGCGTCTCTCCCTTGCGGACGGTATGGTAGACGCCTCTTCCGGCGAAACAGCCGCTCAAAAATAGTAAAAGGGAGATAAAAACAGGAAAGAGAAGGGAGGGGATATCGAGGACCTTAGCCATAAGACACCTGAAGCGAGCCGCGGGGACTGGGGGGTGTCCCTCGATCAACTCTTGCCCCAGCCGTGTTTGCCGATGAGTTTTACGAACCTGCAGCCGCCGAGCGTTTCTGTCGTGGTGGAGCCGTCCGTCTTTTTGGTGATGCGGAGCAGTTCCTGGGAGTCTTCGGGGCCTACGGGTATTACGAGGCGTCCGCCGGGCTTGAGCTGTTCTATGTAGGCGGAGGGGACCTGCGGGGAGCCCGCTGTAGTGATTATGGCGTCGAACGGCGCCTCATCTTTCCAGCCGGTCGTGCCGTCCGCGACTCTTATTATCACATTTGAGCAAAGAAGCCCGTCGAGTATCTTTCTGGCGCGCGCCGCGATGGTCGAGAGCCGCTCGATCGAGTAGACCTTGTATGCGAGCATGGAGAGGACGGCCGTCTGGTAGCCGGAGCCCGTGCCTATCTCAAGGACCCTTTCAGTGCCGTCGAGTTTGAGCGCCTCTGTCATGAGGGCGACGGTATAGGGCTGGGAGATCGTCTGCTTTTCGCCGATGGGCAAGGGGCAGTCGTTGTACGCCTGCGAGTAGAGCGCCTCTTCTACGAAGATGTGGCGGGGGACCGTAAGCATGGCGTGGAGGACCTGCATCTGGCTTATGCCCCTCGGGATGAGGTGGTTGTCCAGCATCTGCTGGCGCTGTCTTTCGTATATGTCTCTCTTTACGCGGATGGTCATGTTAGTTGTTCACCTCCCCCTTTTCTAAAGGGGGATTGAGGGGGATTACAGTCACAGCGCCCATAGGGAGGCCTATTTTATCTTTTGCGGGTTCAGGTTTGCAACCTGAACCATATAGTTCGTATGACCTATACGATTTTTCGGGTTCAAGTTTCAAACTTGAACCCGCCTCAGCAACGCAGGTATGCGACGTTCTGACGCTCTTTTATATCTTCCACCTGCGCAGCTCCTGCATGGAGCTCATATTCGTCATGTCGAGGTGTATGGGCGTGATGGATATGTACCCCTTGCTTATGGCAAAGTAGTCGGCGTCCTCTCCGCCCTCCCACCTCTCCATGTCACCGCCTATCCAGTAATACTTCTTTCCCCTGGGGTCGACCTTCTCAACGACCACGTCGCTGAAAAACCTCTTCCCCTGCCTGGTGATCTTATAACCCTTTATCCTCTTTACCGGAGGGATGTTGACGTTAAGGAGAGTGTCCTTGGGCATCCCTTTCTTGAATACGAATCTCACGAGCTTCAACGCAAACTCGGAAGCCGGGCCGAAGTCGAACGCCTCCCTCTTGGCGAGAGAGACGGCGATCGACGGGATGCCGAGGAGCGTGCCTTCCATCGCGGCAGATACCGTCCCTGAGTACGAGACGTCCTCCCCGAGGTTCCCGCCCTTGTTTATGCCCGAGACTACTATGTCGGGCCGGACCGGGAGGATGCCGTTCACCGCGAGCGTCACGCAGTCGGTCGGGGTGCCGTCTACTGCGTACATCCTTTTACCCACCTCCTCGACCCGGAGCGGCCTGTGGAGGGTGAGAGAGTGGCTCGCCGCGCTCCTCTCCCTGTCCGGGGCGACGATATATACCGTCCCGGCCTTTTTCAAAGCGTTTGCGAGCTTTAATATGCCTTCGGAGCGGATGCCGTCGTCGTTCGATACGAGTATGACTTTTTTCTCGGTTTTTTCAGCCAATAGGGCCCCTTTTCCTGAGCATTCGATTGTAGACAATATAATGGAATATAGCGGAAAATTCAATTGTTAAAACCCTTCCTC
>JACREV010000093.1 GCA_016218095.1 Deltaproteobacteria bacterium
CGAGGCTCGTAAACTCCATACAGGCGCAGATCATAAGGCTCAAAGACGGGGCCGTCGCGTACTGCACCGTGAGGGACATAACCGGGAGAGTCTGCATGGAGGAGAAGAACAGGATCATGCAGGCAAAGCTCATCCACGCGAACAAGATGACCTCCATCGGGACGCTCGCCTCCGGGGTGGCCCACGAGATAAACAACCCGAACAACTTCATCCTCTTCAACTCCACGCTCCTAACGGATGCCTGGAAGGACGCCTCGCGCATACTCGGCGATTATTACAGGGCGAACGGCGACTTTTCGCTCGGGGGTCTGCCGTACTCCGAGATGTGCGAAGTAATCCCCGAGCTCCTCTCCGGCATAACGGACGGGTCGAGGAGGATAAAGGGGATAGTCGACAACCTCAAGGACTTCTCGCGCGCCGGAAGGGCGGCCTCCGATGGGGAGCTCGACGCGAACAGGGCGGTGCTCGCGGCGGTATCTATCCTTAACACCCAGATAAACAAGCACACCGACAGGTTCGAGGTCTCGTGCGGCGAAGGCATCCCGTGCGTAAGGGGGAGCGAGCAGAAGATAGAGCAGGTCGTCATAAACCTGATACTTAACGCGCTCCATGCCCTGCCGGAGAGGTCGCGGGGCGTCTTCGTCTCCACGCTCCACGACAAGGAAGGCCGCTCGGTCGTCATAACGGTGGCGGACGAGGGCGAAGGCATGGCGAAGGACGTACTCGAAAGGGTGACAGAGCCGTTCTTTACGACGAAGTCGGACTCCGGAGGCACCGGGCTCGGGCTCTCCATCTCCTACTCCATCGTAAAGGAGCACAAGGGGACGCTCGAGTTCGATTCCGCCCCGGGTAAAGGCACCAGGGTAACGGTCAGACTCCCCGTTGCCTGAGCGGCAAAAGCGGCAGCCGCGTATCAGGCGGCTTTATTCTCTCTTAGGGTCAAATACCGCGGCTTGCCGCGATTTTAAATCTCCTCCCCCTTGACGGGGGAGGGGAGGTTTAGAAGATACCCCGCTGCTTGTGGCGGGGTAGTTCATCAGGAATGGGCGTAGCGGCGTGCAAGGTATGCTTTCCATACAAAAAGGCAGGATAATCATCTACAGGCTCTTCGACGTGGGCCTCGAGATCGACCTCGGCGGCATCGAGAAGAGCGCGAAAGAGGGCGCAAGGAGGCTGCAGTTCTCCAGGTACCCGTACATGAAGGCGCTCCAGTTCGCCAACCCGCCTATCGCGTTCGACTTACAGCCGTTCGTAAAACCCCTCTTCGGCAGGGATACGAAGGTGAACGTCGTTGCCAAGGCCTACGACTTCGGCGTCCTCTCGATCGCCTTCGACGTCCCGATACCTCCGGGCGCGACTTTCGACGAGCTCGAAAAGGCGGCGCAATCGCTCGATGTCGACAGGTCGATCGACGCCATGGCGAGGGACTACGTCGGGCAATTGTCGGAATCCATCGCTGACGCGATAACGGCGCGCGAGATAAAGGAAGGGTTCGTAGAGGACTACGCGATAATCTACATAGAGGAGCTCGGGGAGGAGCTTAAGATCTCCGAGTTCCTCTCAAGGTACGACCCCGCGAGGCTGCTCCTCTACGAGACGAGGGAGTTGAGCAGGTTTACGAGGCAGGAGACGCTACGCCACAGCTTCAGCTACTACCCGGACGACCTCATAATAGTGCACCTCGACAACGCCTTCATAATAGACCCGTCGGGGAGCTTCGATCTCCCCGACCTGCTGGAATTCGCGAACGCCCAGATATTCGAGCTCAGGTACTACGACGGGGTCATAGACAAGGAGCTCAAATCGATATACGCCACACTCTCGGGAAAAAGGGTCTCGGTGCTCCGGCTCCGGCTCTTCGAGAGGCTCGCGAGAAAGATCACCCGGACCATAACCGAATTAACGGAGATAACGGAGCGGGTGAATAACGCCCTCAAGGTCACCGAGGACGTCTACTACGCGAGGGTCTACAGGACCTTCATGGCGCTCCTCCGGAGCCGCGACCTCGAGGTAGGGATACGCGAGAAGCTCCAGATAGTGATGGACACCTACAAGATGCTCCACGACGAGATAGCCTCGAAGCGCGCCTACATGATCGAGCTCGGCATATTCCTCCTCTTCGTCGTGGACATAGTCATCGTGCTGGCCGGGCTTTGACGGAAGACTTCCCTCTAGCTTGCGCTACAGGGGTCGAGCCATAAAAACAGACCAGGGGACGGAGATGTTCACACCCTCCACTTCCCTCCCGCCTATCGGACCCGGGGAGGGGAAGTTAAAGAGGTGTTCCGCCGCGGTATTCAGCGTTGACGCGCATTGCATTCAGCGCCGGAACCTCCCGGCAAGCCCGTCGAAGTACTTTCTCAAGTCCTCGTACGCGCCCTCGACCCCGTCTTTCAAGCCCTCCCACCTGTCCTCGCCGGCGTCCTTCAACTCCAGTAGCCTGCCCTTGAGCGTCTCCTGCTTCTTTCTCAAGGTCTCTATCTGCTCCCGGTATTTCAGCTTCACTTCCGACCTGCTCTGGTCAAAGGCCTTTTTCAGGTCGTCTATTCTGGAGTTGAGCTCCCGGAAGAGCTCCTCTTTCCTGTCGTGGTAGGATTTTTTGGTCTCCATGGGTCCCTCCTTTTTAAAGAAGAAAAAATCGGCCTGTTTGTCAACCCCCTTTTATAATTATACCCGATTTGCTTATGCCGGGTTCTCCTGTAGAATTAATATATGGCAGACGGGACGAGGACAAGGGATACGGACGACAAGAATCCGCTCTGGAAGGCGCTTTTAGTACTTATCGCGTTCGCGGGGCTTATTTATATCTGGGGCGAGGTCGTCTCGTCGGACAGCATCGAGCGCTACTATGATATAAGCTACAGCGAATTCATGGCGGAGCTCAAGGCCGGGAACATCGAGTCCGTTACGCTCAAAGGCCTCCATGTAAAGGGCGAGCTTAAAAAACCGGTCACCATAAGCCCTCCGGGGGAGGGAGGGCCGAAGGACGTCTTTAACTTCCAGACGAACCTGCCGCCGTTCCAGGATGGCGAGATTATCAAGGAATTCGAGGAGAAGGGGATATCCGTAAGTGTGGAGCCCGAGGGTGGCTCTTTCCTCTGGCAGGCGGCCCTCATCGCGCTGCCCTGGGTGCTTATCATCGGGGTCTGGGTCTTCCTCATGAGGAGGGTCTCCCAGGCCCAGGGCGGAGGGGGAGGGGGCGGAGGGGTCTTCAACTTCGGCCTCAGCAAGGCGAAGCTATTTAACGCGAAGAAGCCGGGCGTGACCTTTAAAAACGTCGCCGGGCTCGAGAACGCCAAGCAGGAGCTTACCGAAACGGTCGAGTTCCTCAAAGACCCGGCGAGGTTTGCGAGGCTCGGGGCCAAGGTGCCGAAGGGGATACTCCTTGTGGGGCCTCCGGGGACCGGGAAGACGCTCCTCGCCAGGGCCGTCGCCGGAGAGGCCGGGGTGCCGTTCTTCAGCATAAGCGCCTCCGAGTTCATAGAGATGTTCGTGGGTGTCGGGGCCTCGCGCGTCCGCGACATGTTCAGGAGGGCAAAGGAGACCCGGCCGTCGATCATATTCATAGACGAGATAGACTCGGTCGGCAGGACCAGGGGCGCGGGGCTCGGCGGAGGGCATGATGAGAGGGAGCAGACGCTCAATCAGCTCTTGAGCGAGATGGACGGGTTCGAGCCGCATGAGGAGATAATAGTCATGGCCGCGACAAACAGGCCGGACGTGCTGGACCCCGCGTTGCTCCGCCCCGGGCGATTCGACAGGCACATAGTAGTCGAGAGGCCGGGGTGGAAGGAGAGGCTCGCGATACTCGCGGTCCACACAAAGGGAAAGAAGCTCTCCCCGGAGGTTGATCTCGATCGTATCGCCAGGGGGACCCCGGGGATGACCGGGGCCGACCTTGAGAACCTCGCCAACGAGGCGGCGCTGGAGGCGGTCAAAAAGAAGAAGGAATGGGTCGAGCAGGTCGACTTCGACGAGGCGGTAGACAAGATAATGATGGGGACGAAGAGGGAGAGCGAGCTCTCGGCCGAGGAGAAGCGCATAACCGCCTTCCATGAGTCCGGCCACGTGCTCGTCTCCAGGGAGCTTCCGTTCACCGACCCCATACACAAGGTGTCGATTATCCCCAGGGGCCTGGCCATGGGGGTGACGCAGTTCCTCCCCGAGGAGGAGCGGCACTATTACCCGAGGAAGTACCTTGTGAACAAGCTCGCCGTGGCGCTCGCCGGCAGGGCCGCGGAAAAGCTCATATTCAACGACGTAAGCACAGGAGCGCAGGACGACCTCAAGAACGCGACTTTCCTCGCCGAGAAGATGGTCGCCCAGTGGGGGATGAGCGAGGAGATAGGGCCGGTGAACCTCGGCAGGGGCGAGGAGCACCCGTTCCTCGGCAGGGACCTGGGGTTGCCTAAGAGGTACAGCGAGGACATGGCCTGGCTAATGGACCAGGAGATAAGGAAGTTCATAATGGAGGCCGAGGCGAAGGCCGACGCGGTACTCTCAGTGAACAGGCCCGTGCTCGAGGCCCTGGCTGAAGCGCTGCTGAAGGAAGAGTCGCTCGATAAGGCCGACGTCGACAGGATAGTCGAGGAAACGAGACTGCGCCTGCACGCCCCGGCTTGAGGACGCCTCCCCCCCGCCCTTTTTTCCCGCCGCTTGCAATCCTTATGATTTGAAACTATAATGTCTTGGGGGTTGTTTTCCCCCGCCGCCTCAGGATGAAAAAACCCATCAAGGTATTCATAGCAGACGACCACCCCGTCCTTCGGAGCGGGATAAGGTCCCTTTTCGCCTCCTTCCCCGAGTACACGGTCGCCGGAGAGGCCGACAACGGCCTTACCGCGCTCAGGGAGATAGCCAACTTAAAGCCCGACATCGTCATCATGGACATAACCATGCCCGACCTTGACGGCATAGTCGCCACGAAACGGGTCACGGAGGAGTTCCCGGAGACGAAGGTCATAATACTCTCCATGCACGCCGACGTTTTTCACGCCATAGACGCCTTCAGGGCCGGGGCGATGGCCTACGTGCTCAAGGACTCGGCGACGGACGAGCTCCTTAAGGCCGTGGGAAAAGTATACTCCGGCTCAAAGTACGCGTCCCCGGCGGTCTCCGAAGAGCTCTTCAACGACTTCGTCGACATCATAAAGAAGGACCAGTCGCAGGACCCGTTCGACTCCTTGAGCGCGAGAGAAAAGGAGATATTGAAGCTCATCGCCGACGGCGCGACGAGCAAGGTGATAGCCGACAAGCTATTCATCTCCGTATCCACGGTCAAGAGCCACAGGAACAATATCATGAAGAAGCTCAAGGTGAACGACATGGCGAACCTCATAAAGATAGCGATAAAGAAAGGCATGGTAAAGCCGGACTGAAAGGCCTCCCCGCCGGTTCCTCCCCTTCGATTCCCGTTTTAAATCCTCAAGTCATGTTGTTGATAGCCGCCCCCCCCGGTAAACCGGCGCGCGCGTATTTCACTTCAAGTGTTTATCCTGCAGTGCATTAGTCCCCGGGACTATCCTTAAAATCAACCCTTTGGACAACCCAAATTAGACCATAGTGGCCATTGAGCAAACGCGGCACACTCCGATATTATTTCTATACGGGAAAGGGGTACCTGGTGCAGAGGACTCTTAAAAACTTTTCTTTTGCGGATAAATTCGTGATGGACAAGACGATAATGGTAGTCGATGGGAACCACGGGATAAGGTCGATGATATCCCACATGCTCTTACTCGAACACTACGGGGTCGTCTCCGCCGGGTCCGCCGTTGAGGCGCTCGAGATGATAGAGGCGGGGATGAGGCCCGACCTTATAATAGCGGAGTTCGACATGGAGCGCGGCCTCGACGGCGCGGAATTCGCCAGAAGGATAAGGTCCAACCCGGCGACGTTCGACATGCCGTTCATCATCATGGCCTCTGAATACAGGCTGAACAGGGAGCAAGAGTGGAAAAACGCCGGCGCGACCGGCTGTATAGTGAAGCCTTTCACGGTGAACGAGCTTCTTGATTCGGTAAGGCGCGCAACAATATAACGGGGGACGAGGATGAACTTGCATTCGCTCAAGACAAGGTTCATAGGAAGCTATCTCTTTCTTCTCCTGCTCCTTATCATACAGATACCGGTGACATACTACCTCGTCGGCGGCATGTCCAGGAGGTACGCCCAAGTCGACGAGGCGGGTTCTTTGAGGAAGCGGACCGTAGAGATGGCCGAGATACTCAACAGGCACATAATAACCGGGAACGAGGAGCTCGAAAAGGACTTCCAGGCCAAGAAGAGGGAGTTCGGCGAGGTGATCGACGGCCTCAGGACCGGCTCAAGGGGTGTCGAGCCGCTCAAAAGCCGGGATATGCTCGACAAGCTCTCCACGATAGAGAATGAATGGGCATCGATGCGCGCCTCCCTTGACAAGGCGATGGAGTACGGCGACGCGCTCCGCGTTGCCAAGGGCGGCATAGAGGAGACGACCTTCCCGCTTGTCGTCAGTATACACGCGATGAGTAAAACGCTCGGCAACAGGCTCTCGGACACGGCGACTGACGCGAAGGTGAATACCATAAAGCTTTCCTACCTCTTCGAGCGCTATATCATCTCGTACGACGACAAGGACGAGGTCGCTTCCCTCCTCAAGGATACCATCGCCGGTTTCGACGGTGACGTCGAGGCGCTTAAAAACGCCGCAGGCGGCGCGGCGTTATCGAAGATGTGGGACGGGAGGAAGGAGCGGCTCTCCGCCGGGATGAAGGCGAACGAGGCTTATCACAAGGAGATGCACGGGCTTGTCTACATCCACACCCCGAGGATAGTGGCGGCCGGAAACGAGCTGACGAGCGCGATAGCGGCGGAGGCGCGCGGCGCGGCGATGAGGGGGCTTGCGACCCTTACGGCCTCCGCGCTCATCTGCGCCGCCTTCACGGTCTTCTTTATATGGGTGGCCAACGACCACCTGATAAAGCCGATAATCAGGGTAAAAGAGACCGTCGAGGAGATAGCGAACG
>JACREV010000090.1 GCA_016218095.1 Deltaproteobacteria bacterium
CACTTACATACTCATCACGCACGACATACCGTTTACTTACAAGATAGCCGACAAGATCGCGATGCTCCACGAAGGCAGGATAATCGAGGAAGGCACCGTCGAGGAGATGAAGGCGAACCCGAACCCGATTCTAAGACAGTTTCTCGAGGGAAGGGCCGAAGGGCCGATAAAGGTCTTCTGAGGGCCCGGACCTGACAATAGTCATTAAACTGAACCCGTTTCGGGGATACATTCATCCGGGGGTTTCCCCTATGACTGTTTCAGGCTATTCTAAAAATTAGTTATTTTTTCTGAGGTCAAGGTAGGGCGGAAATAAAAAGCGCAGCATATATGGTAATATGTGAGCATTTTTATTTCCGTCCTGACGCAGAGATCAGGAAAAAGAGCAATTTTTAGAAATCGCCGATAAAAGGCAAATGATACCCAAGAGACCTTCTTTCCTAAAACTAAGCCCCGAGGCCAAGGTCGGGCTTTTCGTCCTCCTCGGGATAGTCCTCCTCGTCTACATGTCGCTACGGCTCGGCGGCATCAAGTTCGGCAGGGCCGAGGGGTACACCCTCCACGTCTTTTTCGACTCCGCGGCCGGGCTCGACCAGAACGCCTCGGTGCGCGTCGCCGGCGTCGAGGTCGGCAGGATCAAGGACATACGCCTCAAGGACAGCAAGGCCCACGTCATCCTTGAGATAAAGCCAGACGTCGCCATAGGCAGGGACTTTACCGCGGTCCTTACGACCAAAGGCCTTTTGGGAGAGAAGTACCTCGAGCTCGTCCCCGGCGCACCGAACGCGCCCACGCTTAAGGACGGCGACGAGATAACCCGCACCAAGTCGTACGCCGACATGGACAGGCTCATAACCGTCTTGAGCGACGTATCCGACGACGTGAAAGAGGTTACCGAGTCGCTCAGCAAGGTCCTGGGAGGCGACGAGGGCGAGGCGACGCTCCGTAACATAGTCAAGAACGTCGAGGAGATGTCCTTCAGGGTCAACCACCTGATCGCGAAGAACGACGAGCAGGTGGGGAACGTCCTCCGGAACCTCGACGAGTTCACGGGAATGCTGAAGACCGAGGGCCCGGGCGTCACCTCCGAATTGAAGCTAGCGATAAAGAACCTCAACGACGCGCTCGTCAAGACCTCGGACAACCTGAACCAGATGATCACCGAGAACCGCGGGAACCTCAAGGAAGGGGTCGAGAACCTCAAACTGGCCTCCTTGAGCCTCCAGCAGGCGATGGACACGGTAAACAAGGTCACAAAGGAGATCGGCCCGCAGATAAGCGACACCACGACCTCGGTCGGGTCGATTGCCAGGAAGATAGACAAGGGCGAGGGGACGCTCGGAAAACTCATCAACGACAAGACCCTGCACGAGGACATAGACAAGACGGTAAAGGGCATCAACAGCTACATCGCCAAGGCCGAGTCCTTCCGCACCTTCATCGGCTACAGGGGCGAGTTCCTCTTCGACGAGCGGGACGTGAAGAGCTACTTCACTCTCCGCATACAGCCCAAGGCCGACAAGTTCTATCTCTTCGAGATCGTCGACGACCCGAGGGGCAAGAAGAGGACCGAGACAAAGGTGTCGACCGTCGACGGCGTGACCACGACCCGCGAGGAGACGACGACCTCGGACGCCATAAAGTTTTCGGCCCAGATAGCCAAGAGGTTCAAGGGCGTGACGCTGCGGGGAGGAATCATCGAGTCCGCCGGCGGCGCGGGAATCGACTACCACATGTACGGCGACAGGCTTAAATTATCGCTCGAGGCGTTCGACTTTGACAAGGAAGCGAACCCGCACTTGAAGGCCGCCTCGACCTTTTTCCTCAACAAGTTCTTCTTCCTGACAGCCGGATACGACGACTTCGCGAGCAAGGTAGGGCTCAAATCCGCCTACGCCGGGGTCGGCTTCCACTTCGAGGACGAGGATATAAAGTACCTCCTCACCAGCGCGCCGTCGATGTCGTTCTGAACAGTCAAGGAAAGACTGATTGTTGACGTACATAACTTGCGTCCTCCCTTATGCCACAGGCATGAAAAGGAATATATTATGCATAAAATAAATAAGACCAAAATCGAAGGATTCAGACGGTTGCGCAAAGTTGAAATGGAAATGCGGCCATTAATGGTCATGATTGGCGCCAATGGCGTCGGCAAGTCTTCCTTTTTAGATGCCATATCGCTACTGTCCGCGTCAGCCGCCGGAAAAATGAACGACACGCTAAGCGGGATGGGTGGCATAGCCGATGTACTTACACGCGGATATTCAGGGGATCTGGTTATGGAAGCATCGATGGATATTCCTAATCGTCAACCGTTGGAATACAGTCTTCATATCAAACCTGTGGGACAGGCATATAACATCGCTCAGGAATTACTTTCGCAATCCAGAGAAGGTTTTGACAAGCCTTTCAGACACATCGAATCGCGTTATTCCGACGTAAAATATTATGATATTGACACCGGAAAGCTCTCGAGGCCAACATGGGAACATGACCATTTGGAAACATCGCTTTCGCAAGTGCCTAAGATGTTCCGGGAACCTGAAGAACTGCGTAAGGTGCTTGGCTCGGCGACGCAGTATCATGTCCTCGACGTAAGTCGACGCTCTCCCGTAAAACTTCCGCAACAGATGAAACCTGCTTATTTGCCCGGGGTCGACGGTGAAGACCTGGTCCCTTTTCTCTATTACCTTAGAGAAAGTAACCGCGACCGCTACGATGCGATCGAGGACACATTGAAGTCGGCTTTTCCAGGTTTTGAATCATTGAACTTCCCGCCGGTGGCGGCAGGCATGCTGTCGATGACATGGAAAGAAAAACATTTTAGAAGCCCTTTGTATATGCATCAATTATCGGAAGGAACTCTCCGCTTTATTTGGTTGATATCCCTTTTGCAGAGTCCGAACCTTTCAACCATAACCATGATAGACGAACCTGAAGTGAGCCTTCACCCGGAGATGCTGAGCCTCCTTGCCGACCTGATGCGCGAAGCATCACAAAGGACACAAGTGATCGTCGCTACTCATTCCGACAGACTGATTCGTTTCCTTGAACCAAAGGAAGTTGTCGTTATGGACATCGGTAATGATGGATTTGCGACAGCGAGGTGGGCAGACACTTTGAATCTCGATGAATGGCTGAAAGAGTATAGTCTTGATGAAGTCTGGCGCATGGGAAGGATGGGGGGAAGGTCTTGAAAATCGCCCTAATAGTTGAGGGAAAGACGGAAAAAGCGTTTATGCCGCATCTTAGAAGATTCCTTGAACCCCGTCTGCAAGGCAGAATGCCTAATATCGACTGTATGCCTTGCGATGGTCGGATACCTACTAATGAAAAACTGAGACGTTCAGTGGAGAAATTATTGACTGGCAGAAATGCCGCAGACTATGTCATAGCCTTGACTGACGTTTATACGGGTAGCCAACCTCCAGACTTTACAGATGCGTCGGATGCCAGAAATAAGATGCGTCGATGGGTAGGAAATGAAACAAGGTTCCATCCGCACGCCGCTCAGTATGACTTTGAAGCATGGTTGCTTCCCTATTGGTCGGATATTCAAAGGTTGGCCGGACACAATCTGGCGGTCCCGTCCGGCAACCCTGAAAATGTAAACCATAACAACCCGCCCGCGCATCGGATAAAACGGCTCTTCGAGATTGGCAGACGCAGGAGCTACGTCAAACCCCGCGATGCCGGACGTATCCTGCGTGATAATGATTTAGCCAACACGATAGCTCAGTGTGTGGAACTGAAAGCCTTTGTAAACACGATTCTTACTCTATGCGGTGGGAACCCCATTCCATAAGCGCACCTACCCCATTCACTCCTTGATTAATCCTT
This sequence comes from Deltaproteobacteria bacterium, assembly GCA_016218095.1. Lineage (GTDB taxonomy): Bacteria > Desulfobacterota > GWC2-55-46 > GWC2-55-46 > GWC2-55-46 > GWB2-55-19. The sequence continues at coordinate 3,841 of JACREV010000090.1, forward strand.
AAAAAAAGTGTAAAAGATATCTTTTGGGGTCTTCCGGGGGCGTTATTCCCTTTATAAATCCATTTGCTTAAAACGGCTGAAATCGTTGAGAAATCCAGCGTCGGCGTAGCCTTTGACATAGGCACCACGACGATTGCGGGGGCTTGTGTCTCTCTTCCGGAGATGCGCGTCCTCAAGGAAGCCGCCTGCCCCAATCCGCAGTCGAGGTGGGGGCGGGATGTGCTATCGAGGATTACCGCGGCAATAAAAGACCCCGTGCTTATCGATGAGTTGTCCGGGGCGGTCGTTGGGGCCTGCAACTCCCTTATAATGGAGCTCGTGCCCGTTGGGGCTGTTATAAAAGAGATCACTGCGGCGGGCAACCCGGTGATGGAGCACCTGCTCCTCAAGGTCTCGCCGGAGCCGCTCTCGAAGGTCCCTTACAGGCCCGCGTTCGTCGAGGCAAAGAGGATCAAGGCAAGCGAGCTTGGCATCGAGCGCACTGCCGCGGACCTCTACGCCTTCCCGCTCATAGGCGGGTTCGTCGGCGGGGACGCGGTGGCTGTCGCGCTCTCTTTGAGGCTCAAGGAAGAAAAGAAGCCCGCGCTCGCAATAGACATAGGCACGAACAGCGAGATATTGCTCTCGGCAAACGGCTCTCTCTTTGCCACATCCGCCGCGGCAGGCCCGGCCTTCGAGGGCGGCGAGATAAAGGGCGGCATGACAGCCGCAAGCGGCGCGATAAGCGGCGTCAAGGTCCACAATGAGGCGGTCTCCCTTGTCGTCATCGGTAAAGTCTCCCCGAAGGGAATCTGCGGCTCCGGGCTCGTATCAGCGGTCTCCGAGCTCCTGAAAGCCGGGGTGATCGAGCGGAACGGGCGGATAAGGTCCCGGGACGAGGTCTCGACGAACCTGTCCAACAGGATAAGGGAAGAAAAAGACGGCAACGCGTTCGTCCTCTACAGGGGGGCGAAGGCAGAGGTAGCGCTTACGCAGTCCGACATAAGGGCGTTACAGACCGCGAAGTCGGCTATAAGGGCGGGGATAAACCTGCTCCTTAAAAAGGCCGGGATAGGCGCGGGTGACCTCGGGACAGTCTACATCGCCGGGGCCTTCGGGAGTAACCTCGACCCCGAGGGGTTGAAAGAGATAGGCATACTCGACCCGCTCTGGCTTGGAAGTTTAAAGACCGTCGGGGACGCGGCGCTCGAAGGCGCGGTCCTCGCGCTCGATGATAAAGGGAAGAAAGAGGCGGAGACACTCGCGCGAGAGTTCAAGTTCGTCTCGCTCTCGGGCTCCGCGCACTTCGAGAGGGAGTTCATAGCCAATCTCGGGTTCTGACATATCACTGAAAAATAATTCGTACGAGGTTATATATTATGAAACGGGTAAAAAGGGCGATAATAAGCGTCACCGACAAGACCGGGATAGTCGAGTTCGCGAAGGAGCTCGCCTCATCCGGCGTCGAGATAATCTCAACGGGCGGCACCGCCGAGCTCATGAAGAACGCCGGGATAAGCGTGATACCGATCTCGTCGTACACGGGGTTCCCGGAGATGCTCGACGGGAGATTGAAGACCCTGCACCCGAAGATCCACGGCGGCATACTCGGGATAAGGGAGAACCAGACGCACAGGCAGGAGATGGAGGCGAACGGGATACTCCCCATAGACATGGTCGTCGTCAACCTCTACGCATTCGAGAATACCATCGCCAAGGGCTGTACGCTCGAAGATGCGATAGAGAACATCGACATAGGCGGCCCCACCATGATAAGGGCCGCGGCCAAGAACCACAACGACGTCGCGGTCGTCGTAGACCCCGCGGACTATGTTTCGATAATCGAAGAGATGAAAGAGAAAAAAGGGACGCTCTCGAGGCAGACCCGATTCAACCTCGCGAGAAAGGTATTCCAGCTTACGGCCAGGTACGACGCGGCGATATCCAACTACCTCGGCTCCATCCCGGACATGCCGGAGATAGAGGACAAAAAGAAGTTTCCGGACACCTTCACCGTCCAGTACGAGAAGGTCCAGGACTTGAGATACGGCGAGAACCCGCACCAGGCCGCGGCCTTCTACCGCACGCGGGCCAAGGGCGGGCTCGGGGACGCTAAAAAACACCAGGGCAAGGAGCTGTCCTACAACAACATCCTTGACCTTAACGCCGCGCTTCACCTCGTTTGCGAGTTCCACGACCCGGCGGCGGTGATCGTAAAGCACAACAACCCCTGCGGCACGGCGGTATCGAAGGACGGGATACTCGCCGCCTACGAGAGGGCCTACGCCTGCGACAAGACCTCGGCCTTCGGAGGAATCGTGGGCTTCAACAGGAAGGTGACGAAGGAGATGGCAGAGGTCCTGAACAGGATATTCCTGGAAGCGGTCGTAGCCCCGGCCTTTGACAAGGAGGCGCTCGATGTATTTGGCGCGAAGAAGAACCTCCGGGTGCTTGAGTCAGGCGGGATGAAGGCCGAGAACTGCCCCTCCGACTTCGACATAAAGAGGGTCTGCGGCGGGGTGTTGCTCCAAACGCTCGACAAGGAGAGCGCCGCGGACCTAAAGACCGTCACGAAACGCGGGCCGAATGATAAGGAGCTCGAAGACCTCCTCTTCGCATGGTCCGTCTGCAAGCATGTAAAGAGCAACGCCATAATACTCGCAAGGGACGGCCGCACCGTCGGCATAGGCGCCGGCCAGATGTCGAGGATAGATTCTACACGGATAGCCGTCATAAAGGCGCGGGACGCAGGGCTCGATGTCAGGGGTTCGGTGCTGGCCTCGGACGCCTTCTTCCCGTTCAGGGACAACGTGGACATGGCCGCGGAGCACGGCATCACCGCCATCATACAGCCCGGCGGGTCGATAAAGGACGAAGAGGTTATAAAGGCCGCCGACGAGCACGGGATCGCGATGGTCTTTACGGGAATTAGACATTTTAGACATTAAAGAGCTGGGAAGTAAGTTGCGGGATTTACTTTTGCGGTTTCGCCTCGCTTTGCCAGCCAAACCTGATGCGATATTTCGAATGCAAAAAATGGCTTTAGACGAGGCGTGCGACGAGGAAAACCGCAGGCGTACTTGTGTTGTACGTCGAGGATTTTCCGAGGAGCAGAACAAAGTATAAAGACATTTGTTGCGTTCGTGAAGAGAGTCAATAAAAGAGGTTATTTTAAATGAAGGTCCTCGTAATAGGCGGCGGCGGCAGAGAACACGCTCTCGCCTGGAAGTTAAGGCAAAGCCAGCTCGTAGAGGCGGTATACATAGCGCCGGGGAACCCCGGGACCGCGCTCGTCGGAAAGAACGTCGCCATCCCGGCTGAAGACATCGAAGGGCTGAAAGAATTCGCCAAAAGAGAGGGGATCGGCTTGACCGTCGTCGGCCCCGAGCTCCCGCTTACGCTCGGCATAGTCGACGCGTTCGAGTCCGCCGGGCTTAAGGTCTTCGGACCGTCAAAGGCGGCCTCCGAGCTCGAAGGCTCCAAGGTCTTCAGCAAGGAGCTGATGATAAAGCACGGGATACCGACGGCCCACCACAAGAAGTTCGACAACGTCGACTTCGCCCGCGCCTATGTCGAGACCCACACCCCGCCCTTTGTCGTAAAGGCAGACGGGCTCGCCGCAGGCAAGGGTGTAGTAATATGCAGGACCGCTGAAGAGGCGTTAAAGGCCATAGACCTCATCATGAAGGACAAGGCATTCGGCGCGGC
>JACREV010000091.1 GCA_016218095.1 Deltaproteobacteria bacterium
ACGAGCGTGCGCTCCATGGACCTGTATATTATGCGGAGCGCAAGACTCCTCTTGCCTGGAGGTATGTTCCCGCCATAGTATACATCAAACAATTCAACCCTTTCAATAAGTTTTGTATCTAAAGAGCTAATCGCGCTTATTATTTCGCCGTAGGGGGTTTCCACACCGACGATAAAGGCGATGTCTCTCGCGGATTCCGGGAACTTCGGCAGAGGCCTGTAGGCCTTTTTGCGCGCGGACAGATCAATTATAGCACTCAAATCTGCGTCGAAAAGATACGCGGGCTTCTTCAAATCGAGCTGTTGTTTTAATTCCGGGTGTATCTCGCCGAAAACCCCGGACCTCTTGCCGCCTATCATTATCGCGGCGGACTTGCCTGGGTGAAAAATCCTTGAATCTTCGTGGGTTACGGGGCCTACCTCAAACGAGGACTCAAGCCCGAGGCCCTCGAATATCCCCTCCACCACTCCCTTTACATCGTAAAAATCGACCCATTCTTTCGGCTGGTTCCAGGCCTCGCCAAACCGGAGGCCGTACATGAGCCCGGCGACCCGCCAGTCCTCGACCGGCAGTTTACCCCCTGGGAGAAAGACCGGGGCGACCTCGAATATCCTAACATCCTCGCTCTTCTTAAGGAGGTTTGACTTGAGGTTATCGAGGAGCGACGGTATGAGCGACTGCCTCATCACAACCATCTCTTCGGTAAGGGGGTTCGAAAGCTGAACCCCGTCCCTGCCGCCGGCCAGCGCGAATGAATTTTGGGAGACGAAGCTGTAGTTCAATACCTCGTTGAACCCGGCGCGGATGAGTATGCCTTTTACCGCCCTCTTTGTCCGGGTCGCCTTTCCCGTGTCCCCGGACTTAAGCGGCGCAGACGGGAGGGTCGTCGGTATATTGTCATAACCGTTAAGGCGCGCTATTTCCTCTATGAGGTCTATCTCTTCCTTCAAGTCCGGCCTGAACAAAGGCGGCGTGGCAACGAGCGCGCCATCGCCCGCTTCCTTTACGCCGATGCCGAGCCTTTTGAGGTACCCGGCGGCCTTTGCCTCGACATCGACGCCGATGATGGAGTTCGCCCTCTTGAGCCTCAAGTTTATCGGCGCGGGTACAAGCGCGTTCACATATACGTCGATTTGCTCCTTTGCAATAACCCCTCCGGCGAGCCCCTTTATAAGGTAGGCGGCGTAGTCGAGGGCGAGCGGGACTGAGTCGATATCGACCCCGCGCTCGAACCTGTAGGACGATTCAGAAGAAAGCCCGGTCTTCTTCGCCGTCTTCCTCACACTCGACGGCTCGAACCACGCCGACTCAAGGAGGACGGTCCTTGTCCCGTCCGTCACTTCCGTATATCTTCCACCCATGACGCCAGCGAGCGCCACCGGGCCGTTCGAGTCGGCTATGACGAGCATCGAGGGGTCGAGAGCCCTCACCTTGCCGTCTATGGTCTCTATCTTTTCGCCATCACCGGAGAGCCTGACGTCAATTGACCGGCCTTCGATTTTATCGAGGTCGAAGGCGTGGAGCGGCTGCCCCAATTCCAGAAGGACGTAGTTCGTGACGTCCACCACATTGTTTATGGAGCGTATGCCGTGGGCCTCGAGCCTCTGCCTCATGTACTCGGGCGCGGGGCCGATGGCGACACCTTCTATAATGCGCGCCGTGTACCTCCTGCAGGGCGCGCCATCTTCGATCGAGACCGATACCATCTCTTCCGTCTCGCGTACTCCCTCTTCGAGAGAAAACGACTTCTCTTTGAGCTTCGCGTCCGTGACCGCCGAGGCCTCTCTGGCTACCCCCCGAATAGAAAGGAGGTCGGACCTGTTCGGCGTGACGCCTATCTCCATCATAGCGTCCCCTAACGAGAGCGCATCGTTTATGTCGGCGCCTAACGGCGCGTCAGGCGGGAGTATCAGGATGCCTTCGGACGTATCCTTGATGCCGAGCTCTACTTCAGAGCACATCATGCCCTGCGACTCGACCCCGCGAATCTTCGACTTCTTTATCTTTACTCCGCCGGGGAGCTCCGCGCCGATGAGGGCAAGCGCAACCCTGTCACCGGCCTTCATGTTCGAGGCCCCGCAGACTATCGAATACTTATCCGTCGCGGTCTTCACCTCGCAGAGCTTGAGCCTGTCCGCGTTAGGGTGCTGTCCGCATGAGATGATCTCTGCTACGACGACATTATTCAACGCCGCGCCGGATTCCGTAAGCGACTCTACCTCTGTCCCGGTCATGGTAAGGGCGCGTCCAAGCTCCTTCGGAGCGGGCGCGCCTTCGAGGAATTCCTTGAGCCAATTGTAGCTGACCTTCATAGACCTGCCTTCAAAATTGAAGTTTCACCCCTCCCCGCTAACCCCTCTGAGGGGAAGAAAAAAGGAATGACAAAATGTAGTATGTTTTTTTGTAAAAAGATTAGAACTGCTTTAAAAACCGCAAATCGTTCTCAAAAAGCAATCTCAAGTCATCTATGCCGAATTTGAGCATGGCGATGCGCTCGACCCCGAGCCCGAAGGCGAAGCCAGTGACCGTTTCGGGGTCGTATTTGACGGCCCTGAAGACGTTAGGGTGTATCATCCCCGCGCCCAATATCTCGAGCCAGCCCGTCCCCTTGCAGACGCGGCAACCCGCGCCCTTGCATATTACGCAACCGATGTCGACTTCGGCGCTCGGCTCGGTGAACGGGAAGAAGGACGGGCGGAACCTCACGCCTGTCTTCGGCCCGAACAGGCTTTTAAGGAAGTGCGCGAGCGTGCCTTTAAGGTCGCTGAAGGTGATGCGGCTGTCCACCATGAATCCTTCTACCTGGTGGAACATCGGCGAATGGGTTATGTCGGAGTCCTTGCGGTATACGGTGCCTGGGGCGATAACGCGTAGCGGCGGCCTCGAAGCCTCCATTACCCTCGGCTGAACGGATGAGGTGTGGGTGCGGAGCAACACGTCTCCGCGGACGAAGAACGTGTCCTGCAT
>JACREV010000001.1 GCA_016218095.1 Deltaproteobacteria bacterium
AGCCGAAAAGATAAACGCGATTTCCGATGTCTCCTTCCCGTTATCCGAAATAGAGAGGACGCTGGATGAGCGGGGCGATATAAGGGACAACGCCTCTACGGAGCTCCGCAGGATCAGGAAGGAGATACGCGCCGGGAAGGAACGCGCGCGCTCGATAATAGAGTCCGTCTCAACTGATAAAAAGACAAAGGAAATACTCCAGGACGACATCATCACCGTCAGGGACGACCGCTATGTCCTCTGCATAAAGGCCTCGGCCCATACCGCATTCGACGGGATCATACACGGGAGATCCATAAGCGCGCAGACCTACTTCATCGAGCCGCTTGAGCTCGTGGAGCTCAACAACCGTGTCGCGATACTTAAGAAAGAGGAGCGGGCCGAGGAGATAGAGATATTGAAAGCGCTCACCTCGGTCATAAAGGCGCACAGGGACGGCATATTAAACGATCAGGCGATAATCGCTGTGCTCGACGAACTCCAGGCAAGGGCGCTCTTCGGGAAAGAGACCGGCGCGATAGTACCGGTCATAAGGAAGGACGGCGAGATAAGGCTCAATAACGCGAGGCACCCGCTCCTCGTCCTGAAAGAGAAGAGAGGCGGAGCCCCTGTCGTGCCCGTGGACATAACCATACCCGAGGGTTGCATGACACTCGTCATCTCGGGCGCGAACACCGGCGGCAAGACCGTCGCGTTAAAGACGCTCGGGTTACTCACCCTCATGGCCCTTTCGTCGATCCCGGTCACGGCGGACGAAGGGAGCGTCGCCGTCTTATTCACCGGCATATTCTCGGACATCGGGGACAGGCAGGATATCATCGCGTCGTTATCCACCTTCTCCGCGCATGTAAAGAGGCTGAAGGAATTCCTGGCAGAGGCCGTCTCCGGCTCGCTCGTCCTTGTGGATGAGATAGGCGCCGGGACCGACCCATCGGAAGGCGGGGCTCTGGCGCTGGCGGCGCTCGAGACCCTCCGCGCCCAGGGCGCCAAGACCGTCGTCACGACGCATCTTAACCTCCTTAAGGCGCACGCCCAGGTCGACGCGGCTTACTTGAACGCGTCCGTGGAATTTGACGAAAAGACTTTAAAACCCCTCTACAGGCTCCATTACGGCGTCCCTGGCCCGTCCCTCGGTCTCTCTATCGCGGAGTCCCTCGGCATCCCGCACGACGTCATAGAGCTCGCGCGAAAGAACATCAGGGACAAGGAAGGGGCTTTCATAGAGTCCGTCAGGTTGCTCGAAGAGGAGAAGGAAGAGATAAGGGACCTGAAGGCGCGCCTCTCCACCCTCGAAGGCAGGAGGGGCGAGGCGGTCAGGAGGCTCAGGGAAGAGCGGACACTGATACTCGATAAGGCGCGCGCAAGGGCGGAGGCGCTCATAGGGGATGCGAGGCAGGATATGAGGGCGGCGATAGAGAAGCTCAAGGAAGAGGGGGCGGACAAGGGCAGGAAAGGCGCGTCAAGGAAGATAGAGGAGGTCTCCGCGAGGGTCTTATCGCGCCTTAACGCGCCCGGCAAAGAGAAATATACGCCTGTACCCGGCGACAAGGTCGCGATAGCAGGCTCCAGCTCCAAGGGCACGGTATTGAGCGTCGACGCGAACGCCAGGAAGGCCGAGCTCTCGATAGGGGGATTGAAGGTCTCCGTAGCTTTCGACAAGCTCGTCAAAAGGGAGGGCGCTCCCCGGGCAAAGGCCGCTCAAGGGGTCACGATAAGCGCCGATATGGAAGTTGCCTCTTCCATTAACGTCATAGGCCGGAGGGCGGAGGCCGCCCTCGAAGCCGTAGTGAAATTCCTCGACAACGCGCACGCAAACGGTCTGCAGAGCGTAGAGATAATCCACGGCGTCGGCACCGGGAGGCTCTCAAAGGCGATAGAGGAGCACCTTAAGGGCAACGACCTCGTAAAGGGCTTTTACCACGGCGATCAGGCGCGTGGAGGCGCCGGGGTGACTATTGTGGAGCTGAAGTAATCAACTTATCCCTATGTCCATTCCGAAGGAAAAGATAGACGAGGTCAGGGAGAGGGCCAATATAGTCCAGGTCATCTCCGAGTATCTGCCGCTAACAAAGCGCGGCCAGAACCACCTGGGCCTCTGCCCGTTCCATTCAGAGAAGACGCCTTCGTTCACCGTAAGCGAGACCAAGGGCATCTATTACTGTTTCGGGTGCAACGCCACGGGCAACGTCATCACCTTTCTCATGAAGAGGGACGGGATGAGTTTCCCCGACGCGGTAAGGTCGCTCGCGAAAAGGTATGGTATTACCATCCCTGAGGTACAGAGGTCCGGGCCCGACCCGCGGGACCTCATCTACCAGGCCCTAAGGGCCTCCATGGAGTATTTCCTGCGGGAGCTGAAAGGGCCGGGGGGGGATGAAGCGCGCGAGTACATCAAGAGGCGCGGCTTCGAGGGCGAGATAGCGCAGAGGTTCAACCTCGGGTACGCGCCTGACCTCTGGGACGGGCTCTCGGGGTTCTTGAGGAAAAAAGGCATAGCGGACGCCTCCGCGCTCTCCTCCGGCGTCGTCATAAAAAAGGAAAAGGGCTTCTACGACAGGTTCAGGGGAAGGGTCATATTCCCCATAACCGACGTCAGGGGCAGGATAGTCGGCTTCGGCGGGAGGTCCATAAACGGCAAGGACCCCAAGTACCTCAACTCGCCGGAATCCCAGGTATTCAAGAAAGGCGAGACGCTCTACGGCTTCTATCAGGCAAAACAGCAGATGGCTTCGGCGGGCGCGATATTCGTGGAAGGGTATTTCGACCTCCTCGCCCTCCACAAGCACGGTTTCACGAACGCCGTCGCCACGATGGGTACGGCGCTCACAAAGGAGCACCTGAGGCTCGTAAAGGCGTACACCAATACGGTATACGCGCTCTTCGACTCGGACGCGGCCGGCAGGAACGCCTCCATCCGGGCCTTGGACATCGCGATAGATGAGGAGATGGACTTAAGGGCCGTGACATTGAAGGGCGGCAAGGACCCGGACGAGTTCCTCGTCAAATTCGGCGCTGAGGCGATGAAAGAGGCTATAGCAAAGGCCGAGCCCCTGATGGAGTTCTTTTTGAAGGACCTCTGCGGGAGGCTCGACCTGAAGACCCCGGCGGGCAAAAGGAAGTACCTCGATTCCGTCGTCCCGATGTTATCGAGGATAAGGAATGTCGCTGAAAGGGGGCATTATGCCGCATATGTTGCTACCGTCCTTAACATTCCCCAGGAATCGGTCTACGAGGCCCTAAAGATACCGCGGGGAACCGCCGAAAAGTCAGGGAGGGGGACGACGGACGCTGTTGACCCGAAGGGCGCGAGGCTCTCGGAGCTTACGGTACTTAAGGTCATGGCCAGACACCCCGAGCTTTTCAGCGAATCCGTGTCGGTCGCCCTCGAGTCTTTCAGCGATCCGGTCTTGAAAAAGGCAGGGTCGATCATCGCAGGGTCCATCTCGCAGGCAAAGCCGCTTGACGCCGCTTCCCTCATGGACGAGGCGGACGACGAGCCGACGCGCACCCTCATAGCCGGGCTCCTCATAAAGGACGACGACGGGTTCATAGAGGACCCGGCGCGGATGCTCGAGGACAGTTTGAAAAGGGTCATGAATAAGGGTAATATAAAGGAAACCACAAGACGCATGATCGAGAGGCTCGAGGAGATGGGCAGGACCGAGGTCGCCTCCGACATAAGAAAAAGAATGTCCACGGGGGCGAAGAGACGGTCTTGAAGGCGGTTATGATAGAAGACATAAAGGACATGGCCGAAGAGGAAGACTCCGAAGAGGGCGAACTCGAGCTCGAAGATGAAGACCTCGAGGAAGAGCTTTCCCCGGAGGTCCCCTCTGATCTGCCCGAGGAGCCTCAGGCGTCCGGGGACGAGCACGCGCCCGGCGCGGTAGCCGACCCTGTAAAGGCGTACCTCAAGGAGATGGGGGCGGTATTCCTCCTCTCCAAAGAGGAGGAGGTGGACCTCGCCAAGAGGATAGAGGAAGGCAAGCTCGCCATCACGAGAGAGTTCCTGCGCTCGAACATCATAATCGAGGAGCTCGAGAGCCTTAAATCACGCCTCACCGAGAGGAGGGGGGGCGGGGAGGTCCTCGGCTTCGACGACGACGAGGGTTTTCTTACGGAGGACGAGCAGGACCTCCTGGAGGTATTGGGCGAGATAAACGAGGCCGTAAAGCTCTTCACCAAGGGGACCAGGACCAGGTACGCGGCCAAAGACGAGGAGGAGCTCGTAAAGATACTCCTCGGCATAGAGAAACGGGCCAACATACACGAGAGGACCATAGAGAGGCTTAAGAAGCGGGTCAACGAGATACGGAGGCTCCGGAAGAAGAAGGCCGCGATAGAGAAGTCGCTAGGCATGAGCGAGGCGGAATTCCTGAAGGCCGCGAAGCGCAAGGACGAAGGGGGCCCGTTTGAGGAGCAGCTTAAGGACCTCGAAGCGCTGGATTCCGAAATAGCCTGCCTCGAAGAGAAGACAGGCCTCGACTACCACGGCCTGACCGCGATGGTCAGATCCCTCTCCATATGGATAGGGCAGGTCGAGGCCGCGAAAGAAAAGCTCATCAAGGCGAACTTGAGGCTCGTCGTATCGATTGCGCGACGGTACACGAACAGGGGTCTCCAGTTCCTCGACCTCGTACAGGAGGGGAACATCGGGCTCATGAGGGCGGTCGAGAAATTCGAGTACAGGCGCGGGTACAAGTTCTCGACCTACGCGACGTGGTGGATACGGCAGGCGATATCGCGCTCCATAGCCGACCAGGCGCGCACCATCCGCATCCCCGTCCACATGATAGAGACGATAAACAAGCTCGTGCGCATCTCTCATTACCTCGTCCAGGAAGCGGGCAGGGAGCCTACCCCGGAGGAACTCGCCGAGAGGATGAACCTCCCCATAGACAAGATACGCAAGATAATGAAGATAGCGAAGGAGCCGATCTCGCTTGAGACACCCGTCGGAGAGGACGGCGACAGCATGCTCGGCGACTTCATCGAGGACAAGGAAGCGGCTATCCCGCACGACGAGATGGTCTCGAACGACCTTACGGGCCACATGAACGAGGTGCTCGCTACCCTCTCTCCGAGGGAGGAGAAGGTCTTGCGCATGAGGTTCGGCATAGGCGAGAGCAAGGACCACACGCTCGAGGAGGTCGGCGCTTACTTCAACGTGACGAGGGAGCGCATACGACAGATAGAGGCGAAGGCGCTCCGAAAGCTCAGGCACCCGAAGAGGTGCAAGAAGCTCAAGACCTTCTCGGACAGGTGACAAGGAATTGTCGTTTTTAATGGTCAGCAAGCAATTTTTTTTTGGCCAGGGGCTGAAATGACGTATTTTTTGACGCACTACGCCCGGTAAAAACCTTTGTTTTTTCTTATAATTTTAAGTATCGGTTTCAGGACGCCCTGAATATTAAAAAAGTCTAAATTTTTCCTTGACTTATTTTAATTTGGCGGTATAATTCTCACAAGGTTAAAGACCTAAAGGCTCAAGACGGGCCTCTGCGGTCCAGGTGATGGTGCCACGATACAACGATGCAAGTTGTATTGATGGCATTTTTTTTTGCGATAAAAAATCGAGCACTTGAGGTAAACCATGAAAAGGATACTTTTCAGCCTCCTCGCTGTATCAGCCATCGCGGTAGCGGCAGGCCCGTCTTACGCGGCAAGCGTAGCCGATTACCCGGCCGGACAGGCGGCGAGCGGCATAGCGGGCTCCAGGCACAACATGGGCTCTCTCGGCAGCGTCGTCTCGGCGAACGGCACGACAGAGATATGCGTCTTCTGCCACACCCCGCACCACACGAACACGGCGAACGGCTTGAAGCCGATGTGGAACAGGGGGACTTCGGCCCCGACCTCCTTCACCGCATATGGAAATACGATAGGCGGCACCACGATAATCAACACCGACATCGGCTCGACGACCCTTGCGTGCTTGAGCTGTCATGACGGCGTCACCACCTTCGACAACCTTGTGAACGCGCCCGGCAAGGGTGGCGTCGTCTCGGGTGGCTCGGACCTCGGCTGGAAGTTCAGGATGCCGGTGGGCAGCTACCTCGCCGTGGGCGCCGACCACTTCTCGGCCTCCCAGTGTACGGCCTGCCACGGCTCGGGCGGTCTTTACACGGACAACGACCTCACATCGAGGCTCGTTATCGGCATGGACCTCTCTAACGACCACCCGGTCTCAGTGACCTACAGCACGGACAGGGCGGGCCTGCGTGCCACCAACACGACGATCAACTCGATAGACCTTACCAGCGATATGGCTTCTTCCGCGGCCACAGCCTACACCGGAAACCTCGCCCAGAACAGGTGGGCGGTCAAAGGGTTCGTCTCCGATACGGCGACTATAGCCGACCTCCTTCGCGACGGCAAGGTCGAGTGCTCATCCTGCCACGACCCGCACTTCAGGAACCTCTCCTGGGACGAGGCCGAGCCGACATGGGGCGACGAGGGCGGCTTCCTCACCTACTGTACGGCTGGCGAGGGTTGCGCTGACGGCCAGTTCCTCCGGAGAGTCGGCGGAAACACCGGCTCCGGCGTCTGCAGGACCTGCCACGAGAAGTAAGCGCCAGGGGTAGGTCCCCATATAAAAGGAATACCAAAGGCGACAGACCGAAAGGTCTGTCGCCTTTTTATTTGGACCGGATGACGGTAAGAGAGTCTCGGGGGGGAGGGGGGGAGGGGGGACTTCAGGGCGCAGTCCCCGGTCCTCGCCCAAAAAAACATGGGGGTATTATAGGAGGTCCCTTTTGACGCGTTACAGTCCCTTGAAGGGTTCGCGGGTAACGGGGTGGGGACTTACCGAAGCGCCTCGCGAGGCACGGAGGTCTTTTGTACAAGCGGTATCGATGGGCGGGGGCTTGAAAACGCTCAGGGCGAGTCTGGGGCGGTTGCCGGTACGACCGGGGCGTCGGAGGGGGACGCCGGCGCGGGGTTCTTCATCTCGGCGTCTCTCACAAGAAGCCTGTCGACGCGTTTTTGCATATTGTTGAGCTTCATCACCATCTCGTTCGCCTCGCTCCCCCTCATGTTCGTGAATATGACGAGTTTCAACTCGGCCATGTCCTTCATGAGAGCATCGAGGTCGGCCTTCAAGCCGTCGAGCTTCGCCTGGGCCGAGTCCTTCTCGGCCTTGAGCCTTATGTACCTGTCGGTAAGGTCGCTCAAGGTCTTGCCGCGCTCGGCGAGCCTCTGCTCGAGGGTCTTTACCTCTATCGATCGGGCGGTCTTCTCGGCCGCGAGCCTCTTGGATATCGCGCCCATGTTTTCGTCGTACGCGCCCCTGGAGATGCATCCGGCGGAAGCGGCAAGCAAGACGGCGGTCAATAGGAAGAGGTATCTGGTCATATAAGTTCTCACCGGTGTTTTCAGGTAAATACTACCAGAAAATATCTTCATTGTGAACAGGTTTCAGCACGCCGGAAAATAACCGGAAAAAACAGCTATAACGCCCATGTACCCCTGAAGCGGCGTCGTATCCCTTATTTAGTTTGACTTCGGGGGCGTATCTGGTATAATCCCCAGATTCGGCGGAATGGAAGGCCTTCCCCTTACGGGGGCCGTTTAGCGCCTGTTACCGGCGTTGCAGATGGGGGGGGGCCGGCCCGGACATGACCTGGGGCAATGCGTTGCCCGTCCCAAAACGAAAATATTTTTCCTTGCAGAAGGGGGTGTTACTTTTGTCAGAGGTTAAGGTATACGACGACCAGCTCGAGAAGGCGCTCAAGATATTGAAGCGCAAGCTCGCTCAGGACGGGACCTTCAAGGAAATAAAGAAGAGAAGGTTCTACGAAAAGCCGAGCGTGAAGAAGAAGAGAAAGCGTCAGGAAGCGGCAAAGCGCCGCGCCAAGGCGTCAAAGAAGAGCGCGAGAAGGGTGCAGGAGTAAGCGCCCTCAATATGACTTTAAAAGCCCCGCCGAAAGGCGGGGCTTTTTTATTTGGTGCGGTGATTTATATTTCGTGCGAAAAGCCTTTTGCGCCCTGCCGGGCTTTTTTCGGCATGGGGCTTCTCGCTACGCCCTCCCCTGCCCGCTCGGCGCGGGGCCAGAGTCCTTCGGAGGCTATTGAGGTTAGGGTAAACGGGTCGTCTCTATACGAACTTTGCCTGTCCGGCGAGGACCGCTCGCCCCCTGAGCGCGCTTCGCGCGTCTATCCTTCCCCGGCTCGCGTCTCACTCCCTCCCTTAAGGTCGCTCACCCCATGCCTGGGGTTTTTGAGAAACAAAAAATGCAAGAAATTCTCCCTCTCCCCTTGTGGGAGAGGGTCGGGGTGAGGGGTGTTTTTTCACCCTCCCCCCCTCTATCCATCAAGGGAGGGGAAGTTAAGAGACCGGGTTTGTGTTCTGTTTTACCAATACAAGGGCGCATGGCGGAGAGCGCCTAAGGGAGGAGGAGGCGAGCGCGCCGGGGTGGATTAGACGCGAAGAGCGCTCTAAGGGGCGCGCGAGCGGGTGGGGGAGGAAGGAAGCGCTCGGAGCCATCGCCGAAAGCGCGCGGAGCGCGCAAAAGGGCTTCAGGCAGAAAGTTCGAACAGCCGATACGAGCGTATATCGGGTCACGAATCAAAAGGGTTCAGGTTGCAAGCCTGAACCTGCAAGAGCAAGTGCCTCTGTCATTAGACAGTATCTCTCTTAACAGCTATCTTTCGGGTTTACTTTAATCCTTTCGGACCGGTTGCATTATACGAATGAGAGCTCCCACCGGATCAGCAAATAGGCATACTTTGCCTACCCCAGGAATGTCGTCCGGTCCCGCTACGATTGTTGCGCCGAGTTCCTTTGCTTTGGCTACTGATGCATCGATGTCCTCGACAGCAACATACCCATACCAACGACTCCCAAGTTTCTTTGTATAGTCAATGGTCGGATTCATCATGCCAGCAATCTCTTGATCGCCTTTTTGGAAGGTGGTGTAGGTGCCAAAAGGCCCCGCATTAACTTGCTTTTTCTCCCATCCAAAGAGTTTACAGTAGAACTCGCCAGATGCATTTTGATCTGGACTGATAAGCTCGTTCCAAATGAAGGTGCTTGTTTTTTTCATATGGTTCTCTCCTAAAATTCCTACGCGGTTTCAGTTGCAAACGTTACAAACCTGAACCCGCAAGCATCGGGCAAAGGCCTGAGATTGCTTCGCTCCGCTCGCAATGACGAAGTGGAAACAAACCCCTACACCTTCTCCTTTACCAGCGCGTCCACTATCGCCGGGTCCGCGAGTGTCGAGGTGTCGCCGAGGTCTTCGGTGTGGCCGTTGGCTATCTTACGGAGTATCCTCCTCATTATCTTCCCGCTCCGGGTCTTGGGCAGCCCCGTAGTGAACTGGATCTTGTCCGGCTTCGCTATGGGGCTTATCTCCTTCTTTACATGGTCCTCCAGCCTTTGAAGGAGCGAGGGCGACGGCTTTACATGCTCCTTCAAGACCACGAAGGCGTAGATGCCCTCGCCCTTTATGTCGTGCGGGTATCCGACGACCGCCGCCTCCGCGATAGATTCCTCCGAGACGAGCGCGCTCTCTATCTCAGCGGTGCCGAGCCTGTGGCCCGATACATTCAACACGTCGTCGATCCTGCCCATGAGCCAGTAGTAGCCGTCCTCATCGACGCGCGCGCCGTCGCCGCTCAAGTATTTGCCGGGAAACCTGCTGAAGTAGACCTCTTTTATGCGCTTGTTCTCCGGGTCTCCGTATGTGCCCCGGAGCATGCCCGGCCAAGGCTTCTCGATGACAAGGTATCCGCCCTCGTTCACCCCTGCATCCCGCCCGTCTTCCTTCAATACCTTCGGCGCCACGCCGAAGAAGGGCTTTGTCGCGGAGCCAGGCTTTAAGGTAGTAGCGCCGGGTAGCGCCGAGATCAGTATGCCGCCGGTCTCGGTCTGCCACCAGGTGTCGACTATCGGAAGCCTCCCTTTGCCGACGACCGTGTGATACCACATCCACGCCTCTGGGTTTATGGGCTCGCCTACGGAGCCGAGGATTCGGAGGCTCGAGAGGTCGTGCCTTTCGACCCACTCCGCGCCGCTCCTCATAAGGGCCCTTATCGCCGTTGGCGCGGTGTAGAAGATGTTCACCCTGTGCTTCTCGACTATCTCCCAGAACCTGCCGGGGTCGGGGAATGTCGGTATCCCCTCGAACATGAGGGAGGTCGCCCCGCACGCGAGCGGGCCGTAGAGTATGTAGGTGTGGCCCGTGACCCAGCCTATGTCCGCGGTGCAGAAGTAGACGTCCTCGTCCTTGCAGTCGAATATCCACTTGAAGGTGAGGGCGGAAAATACCATGTACCCGCCTGTCGTGTGGAGGACGCCCTTGGGCTTCCCGGTCGAGCCGCTGGTGTACAGGATGAAGAGCGGGTCTTCGGAGTCCATCTCCTCGGGCGCGCAGTAGTTGTTTACGCCCGGGGTGCAAGCGACGGCGTCGTTAAGCCAGAAGTCCCGGCCTGCCTTCATGTCGACCTTGTTGCCGGTCCTTTTAACTACGAGGACGGTCGTAACAGTCGGACATTCAGAGAGGGCAGAGTCGCAGTTCTCCTTCATGGGGATGAATTTGCCGCCGCGGAGGCCCTCGTCGGATGTGATAACGAGAGTGGAGGCCGAGTCTATTATCCTGTCCCTGAGTGAAGTCGGCGAGAAGCCGCCGAAGACAACGCTGTGTATCGCGCCGAGCCTCGCGCAGGCGAGTATCGAGAAGGCGAGCTCCGGTATCATGGGGAGGTATATGGTTACGCGGTCGCCCTTCTTGACATTCCTGGCCTTGAGGACGTTGGCTATCCGCGTCACTTCGAAGGCGACCTGCTGGTATGTGAACGACCTGTAAGAACCGTCGTCCCCTTCCCAGATGATCGCGGCCTTGTTCCTCCGCCAGGTCTTGAGGTGCCGGTCTATGCAGTTGTACGAGGCGTTGAGCCTCCCGCCCAGAAACCATTTTATCGAGGGCTTGTGGAAGTTCCACTCCGAGACCTTGTCCCACTTCCTCGACCAGTCTATAATCGAGGCCTCGCGCGCCCAGAACTTGTCCGGGTCCGCGATCGACTCGTTATAGAGCCTCTCGTACTCTGCGGGGCCTTTTATATAGGCGCTCTTTTCGAGCTCAGCCGGGGGCGGGAAGACGCGCTCCTCGTGCAGGAGCACCTCTATATTCTCTTTAGTCCTATCCTTCAATGCGGCCTCCTTATTTCAAGGTGAGATCGTCCGGGACCATCTAAAAAGATACCCCAACGAAGGCGGGGTGTCAAGGTCCTGGCCGGACGGGCAAATTCGTATCGGGCGGCTGTGCTTCAGGTAGTCTGAAGTGACCCGAATTGAAGTTTGGCCCCGCGCCGAGCGGGTCCTCGCCGGACGGGCAAAGTTCATATCGAGATGACTTGATTACCCTTGCCTCTATAGTTTCCGAAGGACATTGGCCCCGCGCCGAGCGGGTCCTCGACGGACGGGCAGATCCGTATCGGACGGTGTGCTTCAGGTAGTCTGAAGTGACCCGATTTGACATTGGCCGTACGCCGAGTACCGCCGAGCGGTCCTAGCCGGACGGGCAGAGTTCATATCAGAATCACTTGGCTGTTCCTGCCTCTGTGGCTTCCGAAGGACATTGGCCCCGCGCCGAGCGGTTGCATAAACCCCTATAATGTGTTAAAAATTTATCCTACGGGCCTGCATCCGGCCTTGTCGCCCATATGAACTTCGGTCTCAACCAGAACATAAGCCATAACGGCGAGGTCTACCACATACAGACCGAGGACGGCGGGAGGAAAAACCCGGTGGTGACGACCGTCCTCTTCAAGGGCGGCGTGATAGTTGCGGCAAAAAAGACCGCCTATGAGGACATCTTGAGGTCGGAGAAGCTCGACGTCGTCGTGGGCGAGATAATGAGGGAACAGCACACGCTCGTGCTTAAGCAGTTGAAGGCAGGTTTTTTCGAGAGGAAAAAATTCGAGGAAGGCGAAGGCAAGGGATGTCCATAACGGCTATAAGGGGTTTTAACGACATACTCCCCGGCGATTCCGATATATGGAGGAGGGTCGAGGAGGAGGCCTACCGGATATTCTCCGGGTACGGCTTCTCCGAGATAAAGACCCCCGTCGCGGAGAAGACCGAGCTTTTCTTGCGCTCAATAGGCGAGACGACCGATATAGTCGAAAAAGAGATGTACACCTTCCAGGACCGGCACGGCGATTCGCTCACGCTTCGGCCGGAAGGGACCGCGCCGGTGGTGAGGGCCTACATAGAGCACAAGCTATACACCGCGCCTGTCTCCAAGCTCTACTACACCGGGCCGATGTTCCGTTACGAGAGGCCGCAGAAGGGGAGATACCGCCAGTTCTACCAGATAGGGGCCGAGGTCATGGGGGACGAATCCCCGCGCGCGGACGCCGAGGCCTTATCGATGCTCATGTCGTTCTTTGCAAATATCGGTGTAGCCGGCGTGGAGCTGCAGATAAACTCGCTAGGGGACGCCAATTGCAGGCCAGCGTATAAAGAGAAACTGAAGGCGTATCTCGCAGGCGTCAAGGGATCCTTATGCGAGAACTGTCTCCGGAGGATGGACACCAATCCATTGAGGGCGCTCGACTGCAAGGCTTCGGGCTGTATCGAGGCCACAAAAGACGCGCCGTCGATAGTCGACTCCCTCTGCGAAGGGTGCGCCTCTCACTTCGGGACCGTAAGAAAATACCTCAAGCTCTCCGGTATAGACGCGCGCATAAACCCGAGGATGGTCCGCGGGCTCGACTATTACACGAAGACGACGTTCGAGATAACCTCTACGGGGCTCGGCTCCCAGAACGCGGTCGCCGCGGGCGGCAGGTACGACGGACTTGTAAAGGAGCTCGGCGGCCCCGAGACCCCGTGCTTCGGCTTCGCCATAGGGATGGAGAGGGTCGCGCTCATACTCAAGGAGACCTCCGCTATTTCAAAAAAGCCCCTTACCGTCTTTATCGCGCTCGGTGAGAAGGCAGAGGAGGCGTCGGTCGCCATCCTGAAGGCCTGGAGGGAAAAAGGGCTCAAGGTGATGGAGGACTTCTCGCCGGGGTCTTTAAAGAGCAGGATGAAACGGGCGGACAGGGCAGGCGCGAGGTATACTGTTATAATGGGAGACGACGAGCTCGCCAAAGGCGAGGTCTCGGTAAAGGACATGAGGACCTCGGCGCAGGAGATGTTGTCTTTCGAGGCCGCGGCCCAAAGAATTTCATTGGGATAAAAGGTTCAAATGGACCCGTCATACTTCAATTCGACACTCGTAGTCCTCGGCGCGTTCGCGATATTCCTCTTCTTCTCCGTCGGGGTCATGCTCGTCCTCTGGATAGCCATGCCGTTTTCGGTCTTCGGCACAAAGCCGCTCCTTAAAAAGCTCATACAGGAGCAGGAAAAGACCAACAAGCTGCTTAAATCCATCCTCGAGGCCTCCCTCTACAGGGAGGCGTATAAAGAAAAAGACGAAATTGCCGAAAAAAGAGATGACCTGCATTAGCAGCCGGTCCGGAGGGCTCACGCGTTTTGAATCTCCCCGGGGGCGAAGAAAGCCGTAAAATGACGGAAAAGAAGTCCCTTACAATCGAGTTCGTAACCGCACTCCTTAAGAAAAAGAAGCTCATCGGCGAGACCGAGGAGAGGGAGATACTTATCCGCGGCGAAGGACAGAGGGCGCGCCTCAGGAAGTCTCAGGAGTCGATGTACTCCGCCAAGAGGCAGACGGCCTCCGAGTTCGTCTCGCCCGCCGAGGTCATCGCCTCACTCAGCCTCCCGCTCGCAATCGACCCAAAAAAGACCCTCACCGAGGACATGATCACCGAGGTCATCGCCGAGGAGGTCGGCCTCCCGTACAGGAAGATAGACCCCTTGAAGCTCAACCTCGACATCGTCACATCGCACATACCGAGGCCGTTCGCGCAGAGATACCTGGTCGTGCCCATAGAGGAGAAGGACCGCGTCGTGACGCTCGCGGTCGCGGACCCGTTCAACCTCGAGGCGGTCGAGAGCCTTAAAGCCACGAGGAAGATGAAGCTCGACCTCGTCTTGAGCTCGAAGTCCGACATACTGAAGATCGTCCGCGAGTTCTACGGCTTCAGGTACTCGGTCGGCGCGGCTGAAAAGGAGTTCTCGCACTCTACGGAATTGGGCAACCTCGAGCAGTACGTGAGGCTAAAGGGCGCGGTCGAGCTCGACGCCACGGACCAGCACATAGTAAACGCGGTAGAGTACCTCCTTCATTACGCCTACGACCAGCGGGCGAGCGACATACACATCGAGCCCAAGAGGGAGCGCTCGCACGTCCGTCTTCGCATAGACGGCGTCCTCCATTACATACACACGATCCCGAAGGTCGTCCACCCGTCGGTCCTCTCGCGCATAAAGATGCTCTCGAGGATGGACATCGCCGAGAAGAGAAAGCCGCAGGACGGGCGCATCAAGACCGAGTCCAAGGGGAGGGAAATAGAGCTCAGGGTCTCCACCCTCCCGACCGCCTTCGGAGAGAAGGTCGTCATAAGGATATTCGACCCCGAGGTCCTCTTCCAGGACTTGAGCGGCCTCGGCTTCTTCCCCTCGGAGCTCGACGTCTTCAACTCGTTCATAAAAAGGACTTACGGCATCGTGCTTGTCACCGGCCCCACGGGGTCCGGCAAGACGACGACGCTCTATTCGGCGCTGAAATCCCTTTCATCGCCTGAAGTGAACATCGTGACCATCGAGGACCCGATAGAGATGATAGTGGAGGAGTTCAACCAGGTCGGGGTCCAGCCCCAGATAGGCGTCGACTTCGCGGGGTCCCTGAGGACCATCCTCAGGCAGGACCCCGACATCATCATGGTCGGCGAGATAAGGGACA